>JAFZUH010000027.1 GCA_017618435.1 Bacteroidales bacterium
AGTCATTCCCTTTTGAAGAACCTGAAGCGGCATTGTTCTTTATTATATCTTTACGTTTTACGATAGGTCCTACCACGTCAAAACGCATCCCGAATCCATTATATCCGTCTATACTTCCGTATAAATCAACATTACCCATAAATTCTTGACGGGTACCTTTCGTTTCAATTTCTACAACAGAGGTAGCATCACCATATTTTGCAGGGAGAGCACCAGAAATAAAGGCAAACTCACCTATGGCACCATTCGGCACTACGCTTGTTCTAACACCATCAACATAATAAGCGGTTTGGTCTTCTCTGTTACCACGAACATTCATACCACCGCCAGAACCGACAGTAACACCACTCATGGTAGTCAAAAGGTCGGACACAGATTTTCCGCCTGTATTTTTAATTTCTTCTGCTGTTCCCACTTGTTGGCTGGCAGAGTTACTGGGATCGAACAACTCTTGTGTTGCCGTTACCACCACCTCTGTCAAGGCAGCAGAACTTGACTGCATTTTAATGTCTTCAATTTTAATCTGATTGGCACGGATTTCAAAACCGGTCTTAGTCCATTTGGCATAACCGACAGACGTTGCCACCAAGTCATATTTACCGGCAGGTATTAATTTAATGGTATAATACCCATTTTGGTCGGTTGCTGCACCTGTTACCAGTTTATTATCCTGCATTAAACGAACTGTTACGGATTCTATCGGTGTTTTGCCGTCCATTTCCGTAACCCTGCCCTTAAGGGTAGAATTCTGTGCATATGAGATTTCTCCCATAAGTAACGCTGTTACAAGCGTAAAAAGTACTCTTTTAAGCATATCTTTCTTTTATTTTACCTAATAAATTTCAAAGTGCTAAATTAGCAATAATTTCAATACAAAATAATATTTTCCGCTTCTAAAACCTCAAAAAAATAATAAAAATATGATTTACAGTTAAATAATTTTACAAATCCATTTTTTTATCAACAAATTGTTGTTATTTTCTTTGGCTGATGATTGGCTATATATTGTACCTAAAAAATCATATTTATTCCCCTATAGCAAAAAAAACGGATATTGTATCCAATATCCGTTTTCTATTGTCCATTTTATTTTACTGGTTGATATGTACCTGCAATTGATTAAAGGGTATCTCAATATTTTTTTCATTAAATTTTTCGTATGCGGCTTGTTTAAAAGCAGAATCTACTGTCCAATAATCGGCGGTTTTCACCCATACTCTCAATACCAAATTGACAGAAGATTCAGCCAAATCAGTTACAACAACCGCTGGATCGTCCGGAGCCTCGGGTTTATACAATATTTTATCCGATGCGGCAGGCAATTCCAACAATGCGGCACGTGCTTTGTTTATGTCTTCACCATAGGCTATACCTATCTTTATATCCACACGGCGAACTTCTGACTTGGTATAATTAATTAATGAAGTGGTAGCCAATTGGGTATTGGGAATAATAATTACCTTATTATCCAGAGTTGAAAGTATCGTATTGAATATCTGAATTTTTTGAACTGTTCCAGTAAACGATCCCTGTTCTATAAAATCCCCTACTTTGTATGGTTTCAATAATAAAATAATGACTCCTCCTGCAAAATTCTGCAAAGTACCCTGCAAAGCCATACCGACAGCCAAACTTGCTGCACCCAAAATCGCAACAAAAGAAGTTACCGGAATACCAACAATACTAATGGCTGTAACAATAAGCAAGGTTTTAAGAGCGACATCGACCAATGAAGATAAGAAATTCTGCAAAGAAGCCTCTAAATTTCTCTTCTTCATTACTTTGTTAATAAGTTTTACCGCCCATTTAATAATTCTCCATCCAACGAACAGAACAACTATAGCAATTAAAATTGCCGGAATATTCTTAAATAAAATACCGAATATAAACTCTTTTGCTTCCGCTATGAAATGTTCCATACCTAATTAATATTAATGTTTATGATTTTCTTTGAATTTTTCCAAGCGGGCTTTCAAATCAGGGAATTGATTTCTGTTTACCAAAGAAACACAGGCTCTCAAACCTTGTCTTTGACTACCCGTAATAGACAATGAAATTGCACTAATACCATAATACAACAATTCTTCCAACAATTCATCGCCTGTAAAACCGGGATAACCAATTGTAAAATAAAAACCATCGGCCAACAAATTGTCTTCGTCTTTGTCGTAAACTACCTCAAAGCCATTGTCTGTAAACATTTGTTTCATTTCATGGGCTTTTCTTTCATATTCTTTTATAACGTCTATAAAATTATATGTCCCATCGTTGCAAGCCTTCAAAATGGCTGCCATAGCATATTGGGCAGAATGTGCGGTACCCGATGTTAAAGCATAAACAGAACCATAAACAATAGCATGACCTAAAGAATCTGTGCCGAAATTTTCTTTCAAATTGGGATAATGTCCCTTGAACAGTTTGTCGGAAATAACCATTACTGCCAATCTTTCCCCTGCATAACTAAATGCCTTGGAACTGGAAATAAACAAAACATAATTATCGGTATATTTTGCTACAGTAGATTGATATGGAGGTTGTCCCGGGGTTGAGATATTCTTACGGAAATCCATACCGAAATAAGCCAAATCTTCTATTACAACAACATCATATTTGTTGGCCAAATCCGCAATGATTTGCAACTCATTTTCTGTAAGACAAATCCAAGACGGATTGTTGGGATTGGAATAAACTATGGAATGTATATTTCCTTTTTTCAAATACGATTCCAATTTATCACGCAACTTTTCTCCACGATATTCATACACATCAAAAGTTTCATATTTGGCACCCATTATTCTATGTTGTTGTTTTTGAACAGGAAAGCCCGGATCTATAAACAAAGTTGTGTCTTTTTCTTTGTGGAGATGTTTGAATGTCATAAAAACAGCAAAACCTGCCTGCATAGAACCTACTGTCGGTACACAACTTGAAGCAGGAACATCTATATCCAAAAAATTCTTACAAAAACGTGACATTTCTGACTTTAATTCCGGAATACCTTCTATATCAGGATAAATAGCAGCAACACCGTTTTTTAAGGCTTCTATTTGTGCTTCTACTCCTACCTGCACGGCAGGCAAACCCGGTATGCCCATTTCCATACGAACAAATTTTTGTCCACTCGCTTTTTCAATTTCATTTATCAATCTTTTCACTTCACGAATGGAAGCCTTACCGATATTTGGCAAACCACTTTCTTTAATCTTTTCTTTTACAATGCTATACGGGATTGGTGTATCTATCATAATATATATTTTTTTAATTTTTCCAAAGGTAGTAAAAAAAACTATATTAATATCGTTTTTAATAAAAATTATGGATTTTTTTAATTCACAAACAAATATTCCACTATATTCAACTATTAATGAGATAAGAAATAATTTATGCGGATGCTACAATATGACAGCCCAACAAAATATCTAAAAAAAATCCGCCACCTGCGTTAGCATCTCTTCTACAACGGAAACACGCTTGTGTCCCTGCAAATATGTGAAAACTTTTATTTGTTTTTGCAGGCAGAATAGGAAGTAAGGCGAACCACTCCCCCAAAATTATACTATTTACCAAACAAATCGGCATGAGAGCCTGTTCTAATCAATTTTAACAAATGCAAGTCATCATCTTTACTATAAATAACCAATTAGGTTGAATATGGCACTCTCTATAGCCGATGAATTTTCCAGACAAAGCATGGTCTCTATTTCGTGCAGGCAACGGAGTATCTGTCGCCAACATCTTAATCAGCGTATTCAATTTTTCTTCGGATAAATTACGCCTAATCGCCAAATGTAAATCTTTTTTATATTGAGATGTAAATATAATTTTTCTCATGCATGCACTTTTTTCAGATAATCCTCAAAATCCTCACAAACAACACATTCTTCACTTTCCGCTTCTTCAATAGCATGTAATGTAAGTGTTTGTTCGGGATTCTTTTTCTCATCTTTTATAATACCCAATGCTTGCAAATAGTCCCGCAGACTTTTACCTTGTTTGGTTCGCTCGTTGATTGTAATTGTATATGTTGCCATTGTTTTTAATATTTTTTCAGTTTATTTAAAACGTAAGAGATTGAATTTTATTGTTTTTGGTTAGGTTTTTCGCTTATCGGGTTGGTTTTATAAACAATAAAATCCATAATGCAAATTTACAACTTTTTTCTTTAGTTTTTCTTTTTTTCAAAAGTGTAACAATTTTGTTACACTTTTTAGTTTTCTGCTACACCAATATCCTACTACAAACACCTTCCATGTATCCCTATAAATACAGTTCCTTCTCGTGAAGAAGTTGCCACTGCAGATGGCAAGGAGTTTTGGAAAAAATGCTCAACTCTCAAACTACACGGATATTTCGGCAGACTCAGTGTCTGTAAAAAAAAGGGACGATGCAATCGTCCCTAAAAAAAATGAATACTATTTCAAATATTTAATTTTATCCTTTTACATTGTTTAGTTACTCATTATTGTAACGGAACCATTAAGGATAATAGTATTTGTTTCTGACAAAGGCACACCATAGAGTACCCAATAATATACACCATCAGAAACCACATTGCCTTGTTTGTTGCGACCGTCCCACCAAAATTCGCCGGAAACAGACGGGCAATCAGGGTCTTTACAACTATTTTTCCAAACCAAAGCACCCCATTTGTTGTAAACTTCCATTTTCAATTCTCTAAAGAATCCCTTATCTTCAATCGGGCAGAAGCGACACGGAGATACCTCACACGTTCCATTTGGTGTAAACACATTCGGGAATGCCATACTTTCTGTTACCAACACCTGTTCTTCGGCATTGCTCTTACAGCCATATTCATCGGTTACCACCATAGTAACGGTAATATATCCGGAAGTGTTTTTGTAAACATGATTAATAGTTGACCCTGTTGTAGAATCTTTAACACCATCGCCAAACTCCCATGCCCATTTTACCAAACGTCCATCGCCTGGCGTTGAAGCATCGGTAAAGGTGAAGGTTTCCCCAGCATTGGCTTCTGTCGGATTTGGGGTAAAGGCTGCTACAGGCGATTTGTAAGCGGCTACGGAAATGGTATCCGTATATTTTCTGACACAATTTTTAGGTGTATAGGTCAGTTCCACTTCAAAAGCATAATCTCCTGTTTGCGTAAATTCCCTACGGATAGGATGTCCTGAAAATTGTTCTCCATCATTGAATGTCCATTGCCAATCGACCATACGGGCATATTGGGCATCGGTATAGGTAGAATCATTCATCTTGATTTCTACTTCCAAACCATCACAAGCACCTGCAGAATCAGGTACAAATGTCAAATCAGGAATATCGATAACTTCAATATAATAATTCTTCGATTTTGAACACATTTTGCTGTATCCTGTCATCGAAACACGATACATGCCAGCGGAATCGTATTGTTTTTGTCCGTCTATCATAGTAGTTGTGTCATCACCGCTAAAGAACACCCATTTTGCCGAATCCAAACTCAACAAACTTGGATTGATTTGCGTTGTATTGGTAAATGTAATTGGCACACCCGAACAATAAACAGACGTAGTGTCAAAATCGGGTATCATTTCGATAGCCCAAATGGTATCGTTTCCGTTCCATTGTACCACACAACGTTCTTTTGTACCGTCACCTTTATTAGTCCATTTTATCAAGTAGAAATACGGAACATAAGTTCCCGGAGTACGATAGGTATATCGTTGCGTATTGTTAATAGCCATACCTGTAAATGTCATTTGAGACCCACCGTCAGGTGAAATGATAACGGTATCCACATTCCTTACTGTCGGTGTAAATTCGGCACGCAAATTGATACAGCCTGAAAATGGTGAATAGTTAAACGTTCCGGCAGGACCATCTATGAACACGTGTCCCAATGCACTTACAGTGTCCGTACAACCCAAGTCGTCCATAACAACCAAGTTAATATCGTAAGTTCCAGCCGATGTATAGAAGTGAACAACAGAATCCATGTTGGGACCCAAAGCCGTATCGGCACTTCCACTTGCAGAATCTCCAAATATCCATTCATAATTAACTATATTACCTTGTGATGTACTCCAGAATGAAACATTCTGACCTATACCTATACAAGGATATACGTGGCCGTTGTCATCAAAACTTGCAATAGGACGATTAACTTCTATCGTATCTACAAACACTCCCCTACAAGTGGAACCTTGTATTTCAACCGTCAAGGTTACAGGCACCTTGGTAGTTAAGTTAGGCAAATCATAAGTATGTTGTAGGTATCTTGATGAACCACTTGAACCATTCGTGATATACTGTGTTTCTGTAGGTGTTCCATCACCCCAATCCCAAGTACATTGCATAATTGTATTTGTATTAAATGCCAATGGCAATACATTCGATGTGTTTTGGAATGTAACTATTTCTTTGTTACAATATCTTTTGCGTTGTCCTTGGGTGGTAAAATTGGCTTGTACCACATTAGTCAATACACGTTCTTCTTCTTCTACGGTGGAATCGCAACCGTATTCATTGGTAACCGTCAATTCCAAAGTATGCAAACCGTAAAATGTATCCAACAACATAGGATTTTGCAACGAAGAAGTATCTCTATAGTTCAGTCTCCATTTCCAAGCGACAATTGATACGGTATCAAAAGGAGACGGAGAGAATGATTGATCTCTAACATACAATGTATCAGGAGTAGTTGCACACAAGGTGTCTCTTATAGAATAATTGTCATGATTTTGATCTCTACCGATAAAATGTACATTGTCATGACTTGTAACAAATTGTGGTACACTACGCGGATAAATTCTTATGTGTACAGAATCATATCTGATACAACCCAAATCGCAAGTATCTCTCATAATGACGGTATAAGTATTGGGTTTTGGGAATGTTACCCAATAACC
>JAFZUH010000293.1 GCA_017618435.1 Bacteroidales bacterium
GTACCATATAGGATTGGCAGTGAATTCTACGGTGTATTTGTAATGTTCGATGCTTGAGTTGGGCAAAGCAAATGCTTTTTGCAGTCTGTCAAAAACAACGTGTTTCTTGCCTTGTCCATTGATATAGAATGGCAAAGATTCTGTAATCATCATTCTGTTGGACAAAACGGGTATCATTCTTTGTTCTATATCAGTATATTGTCCTGATTTTGCAGCAACTTTGTAAGTAATTGCGGCTATATGTTTGGGAATAATTAAATTGAAGTTTGCCAAATTGGATTCATTGCCGTTGATGGTGAAAGCAATGGCAGAATCGCCTTTAACAATGGAAAGTGGATTGTTGGTTAGTGCATCAAAGAATGTTATATTAAGTGTTCCTTTTTGTATTTCTTTTGAGAGATTGACAATTTTTACCGCAAAGGAAATGGTATCGCCTTCTCTGAAAAAACGGGGATAGTTGGGTACCACCATTAATGGTTTTTGTGTGTATAAGAATTTTTCAAATTTGGTGTTTGTCATTTCTTTGTCGTGAATCAAACCCATCATTTTCCATTTGGTTAACGATTCCGGCAATGTTGCGGAGAATACAAATTCTCCCTCTGCAGAATTGGTAAGGTGAGGTAAGAAAAATGCAGTTTCGGCAAAATTGCTACGCACTTGTTCACCTGTTTCGTTTTCTGCAGTCTCTTCCTCTATAACCTCTTCATTGTCATTGGTAACAACCGTTCTTTCTACTGATTGTGATTCTAATTCTAAAACGTTGTCATTCAAAGAATTGTAAAGTTTTGTGTTTTTGCGATAGGTTGCTCCTGTGGAATAAAGCCGAGAGTCTCCATAATAATAGCGATAAATATTCAATATTTTTCTCCAAGAATAATGTGCTAATGGTATGTCATATTTTGATGTATAAGGAAAATAACAATTTTCTTGGTCGTGTTGTATTGATGGTGTGTAAAAAGATGTTAATCTGTAGAGTGGAGTGAACATTTGAGGTAGATATATGCTCCAATTGTTAGAAACAAAAGCATCTAAAGAGGCGTCATACATCGTACACAAGAGTTCGGTAGTAAGTTTTTCGTCTTTGTTGCTTTTGATTTTTATTTGCCATTGTTCTTTTTGTCCCGGCAACAAATAATCTCTAAAATGAACAAATTCAGCCGATAAGGTTTTGGGCGTTTCTTTGTAAATGTGAACGGTTTGTGTAGCCGCATAATAATGTTCATTTTGAACAAGAACGGCTCTGAATATAATTTCATCTAAATGTTCTTTGCCGACAATGATAGAAAAATCTTTGGTCTCTTGATTTAATTTGTATGTATTTATGGTAGAGTTGTTTTTGTTAAACATTTCAAAAACAATATAAGCATTGTTAAGGTATGTGCTTAATTGCAGGTGTATTGTATCTCCCACGCAATAAGAGTATTTGTCTGTATTGATGACGAGTGCATTGTATTGTTTGTATTCTTTGTTTTTATCAGATGTTAAGAAAAATACCCGTTCCATTGTTACATCTTCTCCAAATTTGTCTTTGGCAGAAAGGGTTATTTTGTAATATCCATTGTCCCATTTCTGTGGATTCTGTAGGGTAATATTGGCATTTTCATCGGTTAACAATTTGCCTTTTTGTATTGTTTTCAAGGCTTTCCATTGCAAAGGATTGTTGTTGTCATTGTAAGCGTCACGAGGAAATGTATGTGCAAACAACACAGAATCCAACAAAATACTATTATCAGGCAATTGTCTTTCGTAAAGAAAATGTTTGGGCGTAGCCAATTGTTCTATATGATAGTTGACTTGTACTATTTGAGGTTTTCCTGCTAAATTGCTTGCGGAAATGGCATAAGAAAAACTTTTGTCGTTTTGACTATGAATTGTTTGCGGTATATCTGCAAATAAGTCCAAACTTTTTTTGCCGACATAGATAGTTTGTGTGGCACTATGTGTTTCGCCATTTATATCTGTTGCCGTAATTGTGATGAGATAGTTGCACAAAGGGGCAAATTTAAGTAATTTTTGATTGGCTTCTGCGATAAAGCTGAATGAAAAACTGCCGTTTTTGTCAGTTTTCAGGTCGCCGTTGGCAATTTCTTTTTCTGGTTCAGACGGTCTGTAATACCAGTATTTCCAGTAAGGAAAACTTGTTTGCCTTACAACATGATATTTTATTGTAGCATTGTCAATGGCATAACCGGCATAGGCTTTGATATTGCCGTTTATTTGTATAGTTTCATTTAGTTTGAACGAAGAATCTGGCTGATTGACTGTAATTTCAAATGAAGGTCGCTTATATTCTTCAACACGTATGGAATGGTTTTCATATTGGTTTTTGTCGTAATAGATTTTCATGGTAAAATTTCCGCCCAACACCTCATCAGGAATAGTAAAACTACCTGATATAGAGCCAAATTCATTGGTTGTAAGATGTAATGAATCTATGGTTTGCCAATTGTAGTCAAGCAATTTGATTACACAAGGGTGATTGGGTATAACAGCATGATTGTTGCTGTCGGAATATACCAAGATAGATTTGAAAAAAACTTGTTGTCCCGGGCGATAAATGGCTCTGTCGGTAAAGGTATAGACATTGTTTTTCGGTGAGATGTATGCTGAAGATGAGAGGTAATTTGATGAAAATGAAGTTGTTGCATAACTCTTGTCGTAGTATGCTTTTGCTCTGATATACATATAATTATTGCTTGTTTTTTTGTGATAACACAAGCCGTTTTTATCTGTAAAAAGGGTGGCTATTTTTTCTGTATTTTTAGTGCTGTTTTTTTCAATTTCCACTTTTGCATGCTCTATAGGTTGTCCTGTCAGTTCGTCATATACGAAAAAAATGAGTTCATTGTTTTTGTTCTGAAATTTTGAAATCCCGATTTGTGAAACTTCAAAATATTGGGGAAGAAGTGTTTGTGGTTTTGCTTCTAATTTGTTGTCAGATAATAGAATAGCGTAGTTTCCAATAGGTAAATCAGGCAATATACAATCAAAGTTTACGGTTCTGTAATCCTTATTGTGAGGTACTGCAATGTTCCATTGTTTTAGAAACTTTTGGTTGGTCAATTTGTTTATGGCTGCTTGTTTTTTTGAAGAACTGTATAGTTCTTCTTGCAGTTTTAAAAAGTCTTGTTTGCTTATGGAAATAATAGCGGCATATACGGTATCTATATTACGGGTAGTAAGTCTGTATAATGATTTTTGTTGAGGGATAGTTTTTGTGCGGCTATAAATTTCCAACTGAGGTTGCTTGATTTTTTCTTGTTGGGACAATGAATTGTTGGCAAATAAACTTTTTGGGGCAAAATCAACCGCTTTTTGATACCAATCCAAGGCTTTTTGATTGTCGTCTTGATATTGAGGAGTAATATATTTGTCGTATTCATTTGCCCGTAGTTGATAAAAATAACCTATTTGATAGCAAATTTGTTCGTAACCATGCTGTTGATAATATTTTTTTTCTAAATTCAATAAGGCTTGTAAATATAATTCATTTTTGTCTGATAGAGAGGATTGTTTTTGCAGAAAATTGAGACGTTCAATGTTTATGTGTATTAGCATTTCTATGTCGTTTTGTTGTTGGTAGAAATGCGATAGTTTTTGAAATAGTTTTAATGCCAAATAATTAGGACTCAACGTGTCGTTGGTTTGAATATTAAGGTGTATAAAGTTTTCAATATTGGCAAAATATGCTTTGTTGTTACATTCAAAAGGTTGAATAGGGATTGGTATTTTAGATAAACTTAAAGTATAGAAATTCAAAGCCTGAAAAGCCAAAACTTCCAATAGCGTTTGATTATATTTTTCTGAAAATTTGTTCATGTTAGAAAACAAGTCTTTATAGCCGTCAACATTGTGTTCATAAAGCAATTGTTCATTCTGTAAAGAAGCAACAAAATGTGTAAGTGCTTGTTCAATAATTGTTTGCAAGTCCCATTGCGAAACAGGCAGTTGCAATCTGTTTTTGTCTGCAATAGGGGTTCTCTGCATAATCTGATATTTTTGACTGTTGAAATAGGCATATAAATGGGTGGCCATATAGTTATGCCATAGCATTTGTTCAACACCTTGGGTTCGGTTTATTTTGTCTTGTATTTGATTGAAAATGGTATCAATATTTTCGTCCAAATAAGTTAATTTTTCCAAGGTGTCATGGGTAGAGATAATGTTGTTTTGGACGGATTGTGCTTGTAGGTAAGTGCAA
>JAFZUH010000294.1 GCA_017618435.1 Bacteroidales bacterium
AATAGAAGCCATTGAACGTGCCTTTGACCCATACAGACCTTTGTTTAAACAGGAAATCACCAAAGATGATGTACTGAAACTGACAGAAAAACCTGTCAGAAAAATTTCTAAATTTGACATCAAAAAAGCGGAAGACAAAATTGCTGAAATTGAAGCCAATATAGATGAAGTGCAAAATCATTTGGCACATCTTATCGATTATACCATCAACTATTTCAAACAAATAAAGAAAAAATACGGACAAGGCAGAGACAGAAAAACCGAAATACGCAATTTTGACACCATCTCCGTTGAAAAAGTGGCTATTGCCAACCAAAAATTGTATGTGGACAAAGAAAACGGCTTTGTCGGCATAGGTTTGAAAAAGAATGAAGCGGAATACGTTTGCGATTGTTCTGATATTGACGAAGTGATTGTTTTCATGGAAGACGGAACTTTTAAAGTATCAAAGATTGCAGACAAACAATTTTTCGGCAACAAGATAATACATGTGGCCATTTTCTCCCGCAACGATACCCGCACCATTTATAATGTTATCTATTCTGACGGCAAAAATGGAGTTGCCTTTGCCAAACGTTTTGCGGTTGGCGGTATCACAAGAGACAAAGATTATGATATTACACAAGGTAAACAAGGGTCAAAGATTTTACACTTTACAGCTAATAACAACGGTGAAGCCGAAGTCGTAAAAGTAACTCTCAAACCGAAACCCAAACTCAAAAAGATAAACTTCACATTCGATTTCAGTACTTTAGCAATAAAAGGGCGTACCGCTCGCGGAAATATTGTTTCTAAAAATCCTATCAAAAACATACATCTTATCAAAAAAGGCACTTCCACTTTGGGCGACCTTGCCGTATGGTTTGACGACAGTATCAACCGCCTGAATGTAGAAGAACGAGGTTACAAATTAGGCAATTTCAGTGCTTTGGATAAAATTATCGCCTATTACCAATCGGCCTATTACAAAATAACAGGATTTGACACCTCCACCCACTTTGATGACAACTTGCTAAAAGTGGAGAAACTAAAACCACAAAAACCGATTACCATAGTTTATCTTGATAAAGAAAAAAACAAATATTTTATCAAACGTATTTTGCCGGAAATAACCGACAAAAAGGTGGAAATGTTGCAAGATATGCAAATTGTCCAATTAATGACATTTGACTATCGCCCTCAAATAGAAGTACACTTCTACGGAAAGGACAAAACAGACAAACAAACTGAAATAATTGATGTTGAAGCGTTTGTTGAAATAGGAAAAACCAAATACAAAGGCAAACGTATTCCTATTGAACACATTACCTCATTCCAATTGTTAGACCCTCTCCCATACGAAGAACCCATAGAGGAAACACCTGAAAGTGAATATATTGAATCTATTGAAGACACCGATGAACCTGAAGTACAGATTAGTTTCGATGAAGACGACGACAGATTCAGCGGAGCAGGCGAACAAATGTCTTTGTTTGGCGATGATGAAGAATCATAAACTAATCGTTGCTCTTATTCTTCTGTGGCTTTGCAATACAAGTCTATTTGCACAAAACAGGAATAATCGCTTAGTACGTGGTGGCGTGCATTTCGGTTTTGAAATTCCTGTCAATAACAAAACTTTCAGTCCGGATTTTACAATCTACAAATCACTCAATTTTAAAGTCGGAGGCATGGTCAGAATTGGGTATGACTTTGCCGGACAAGTGGGTTTTTACTACGATATAAACAAATTGCAGGTGGAAAATACGCAAACCAATGCCAATTCCGCTATCGAATTAGGTGTTTTAAAAATACCTTTTCTGTTCAGTTATGGTTACGCTTTCAGCAAAAACAATGTATTGCGATTTAATATTGGGTTACAATACGATGCACTTGTACACATGAGCAAAAACAAAATCGATTTAAACAAGAAAGCATTCACCATACACAACATGAGTGTTTTAGGAGGCATAGGCGTAGATTTGAAAAACATTTCCATTGATATATCTTACGAAAAAGCCGTCAAAGCCATGGCTTCCGCAAACGGTAGCAAACGTTATGCCGATATGATATGTATTATGTTGGGTGTCGTTTTCTAAAACGAAAGGGCTAAGTATATAATATTTAGCCCCTAATCAATGATAAAAACCATTTTAATCCAATAATTTCACAAGACTATTGGCCACAAATTCCGCCTGTTCATCTGTTAAAAGCGTATGCAACGGCAATGTTATTTCATTGTGATACATATTGTAAGCGTTCGGAAATTTGGCTATATCAAATCCAAGATTGCGATAAGCGGTCATCATTGGCAATGGCTTGTAGTGTACATTTGTGGCAATGCCTAATTCTGCCATTCGGGTAATTATCGCATTGCGTTCATTTTCATTTTTATCAAGCAAACGCACAAGATACAAATGCCCGCTTGATGAATTGGTATCAGTATAATGAGCAAGCACTTGCACACGACTGTTTTTCAATATATTATTATATATGCCGATAATCTTCCTACGGCGATTAAGCAAGGTAGGATAACGTTTGAACTGTTCCAAGCCTACGGCGGCCATAATATCTGTCATATTGCATTTGTAAGCGGGATAAACAATATCGTACTCCCAAGCCCCGAGTTGAGTCTTTGCAAAAGCGTCTTTGCTTTGTCCGTGCAAAGAATAGAGCATAAACTGTTTGTACAACCATTCGTTGTCAATTCCGGGAATATCACGCCACGTAAGGGCTCCCCCTTCTGCTGTCGTGAGATTTTTCACAGCATGGAAAGAAAACGAGGTAAAATCTGCAATACTTCCACAGGGTTGATTATTTCTTTTGGCACCGAAAGCATGTGCCGCATCGGCAAGAACAATAATCCTATTGAAAGCCTTTTGCAAATCATTTGCAGGTCGGAACAGATGTTTTTGGGCATTCACCACCTCAAAAATACGGTCGTAATCACACACTATGCCCGCCAAATCCACAGGCATAATCACCTTGGTGCGTTCTGTTACAGCCTGTTTCAACTTATCATAATCCATTTCAAAAGAATCGGGAGCGGTATCCACAAAAACAGGTTTGGCTCCGACATGACAAATTACACTTGCCGTAGCGGTATAGGTATAAGCCGAAGTAATGACTTCGTCTCCTTCGCCAACACCCAATATCCGCAATATCAACTCCATACAAGCGGTAGCGGAATTCAAACACACCGCCTTTGAGGTGTGGCAATATGCGGCTATTTTTTGTTCAAATTCTTTGGTTTTAGGTCCGGTGGTTATCCAGCCCGAACGCAACACTTCCGCAACAGCCTTTACTTCTTCTTCTGTTATATCCGGTGGGGAAAAAGGTATTTTCATAATATTATCTTATTTTAGATTAATTTTTCATTTCAAATTACATTCTAATGTTCATCAACTGTTGAACAATAAACTCTCCCGAATGTCCGTCCCCATACAAAGGCTGAGTGAAATCAGTATTGCGGGAAAGCATTTCGGTTACGCTGTTTATTATACTATCTGTATCCGAACCTGCCAACATATTGCAGCCACAACCGACCAATTCAGTCCATTCGGTCTGCTCACGCAAAGTTACGCATTTTTTTTGAAAAAAATACGCTTCCTTTTGCAATCCGCCGCTATCGGTCATAATCAGCTGAGAGTTAGTTATCAACCATATCATTTCAAAATAACCTACAGGGTCAATGAAAATAATGTTGCTTTGAGCAAAGTTATAATGTTTTTTGCCTAAAATGGCCTTTGTACGTGGATGAATGGGGACAACAACAGGATTATTGAGTGATATTGTTTCCAAAGCGTTGAAAATGCCCGTCAGTTTGTCAGCGTTGTCGGTGTTTTCGGCACGGTGTATGGTACAAAGTATATATTTTTCGGGTAATTTTGTTTTGGGTTGCCGTGCTTTGTTTTTATA
>JAFZUH010000295.1 GCA_017618435.1 Bacteroidales bacterium
AACGTGGACGCTCATTAGGAATCATTCTGTTCTCCGTAGAACAATTCCGAAGTGCTATACATGATCGTGTTAAAGGAAACTGTGCAACACATGCATACGGGCGCACAAATGCAATAGAGGTTTCAAAACCCGATTACAAATACATTCCAAAAGTATATCAAAATATGATGACTCGCCTTTCCCCCGGTGAATATATCATTTCAAATCCCGCTTTACGTTCGTTAGTAAACGTAAAATTTCCCAGACCGACATACAAACAATTCCCTAATGGATAAAACAAGCTATATGAAAGAACATAAATCAAAAGTAGGGAAAAACTTGATTTCCATGCTAATGTTTCAAATGTATGGAGATTCTAAATTGATTTATCGTGAATACATTCAAAATTCACGTGATGCAATTAATGACGCAGTTAATAGTGGTATTTTACAAAAAATCACAGAAGGAAGAATATCCATCACTATTGATAAAACAAATAGAAGCATAATAATTGAAGATAATGGAACAGGCGTGTCCTATAAAAATGTGGAACCTGTTTTACTTGATATTGCGGATTCCACAAAAGACGGTGAAACATCCGCCGGTCAATTTGGTATAGGAAGATTAGTAGGTGGATATTTTTGTAAAAAGCTCTCCTTTAGGACATCCTTTCAAGGAGAAGAGAAGGGTTCCGAAATCATTTTTGACATTGATAAAATCAAACAGATATTGGATGATGGGAATGACCATTCAACTGCAACGGAAGTAATTGACAGAACCACTGATTTGAATCTGTTTGAAGAAGACCAGTCAAAACATTACTTCATTGTCAAACTTGAAGATATTCATCCTGATTATCCTGAACTTTTGGATGTGAGTACTATATCGGAATATCTCATGGAAGTCGCCCCCATAGATTATTCTATGCCGTTTAAAAATCAATTGATTGCGACAAGCATTCCTGACGAATACAAAGAACTACAAAATAGTGTCGGACATTTCCAAATTTCGGTCAATGATTCCACCTCTCTAAAAAAACGCTATGGATTGACTATTGAGGGTACTGGTGATAATATTCTCGGATTAGAATATTTCAGTCTGAAGGACGAGGCATTCGGATTGTTGGCGTGGGGTTGGTACGCAATTACTCCATTTACAAAAGCCATCCCAGTCTCTGACAGAAATAGTTGTTTCCGTTTGAGAAAACATAATATTCAAGTGGGAGATGCAAATCTTTTGACATCTTTTTTCCCTAAAAATGAGACAAGAGGAAATAAGTATTTTTATGGAGAAATCCATATTGTAAATCCGAAAATAAAATTAAATAGTGCACGAGACGGATTAGCACCTACACCCGAATCTGAAAAACTGAAATCTTTAATACGCGATAAGTTTGATGAATTGGTCAAATTGTATCATTTGGCAAATGACATGAAAAACATTGTCAAAAAAAATGATAAGGCCTCGGAATCACCCACTACTGAAGAGCAGCAAATAGCACTTCGGGGAGAGATACAAAAAAAAGAAAATTCCAAAAATGCACAATCACAAGCTGCCAAACAAGTTATTGAGCATTATAAACAAAAAGTTAGTGATCCTGCTGAAAAATCGAATGCGGAGATTGTGCCATCAGGCTCGTATAGTAAAAAATCAACTTCTTTATCCGCTACATCAGACCCATTTGAAGTATTAAAAGAGACTATGACGGACTCAGACATCAAGCTCACCAAACACATATTCGATCTGTTCACCTCCAATTGCCCTCAAAAGCACATTGAACTGATAGAGGAATTGAAGAAAAAAGTGATAAAAGATTTGGCTTAAAATGGCACAACAAAAAAGGAATCGAAAAGTTCTGCTGATCGAGCCGAATTATGCGAACAAGTTTCCTCCTATAGGACTGATGAAAATCTCCACTTATTACAAAATGTTAGGAGATGAAGTAGTGTTCTATAAGGGGGACCTGAAACTATTTGTTATTGAGCGGATAGCAGACAAATGCATAGATGCTTTCTCTCAGATTGATTCCTCTATTGACTGGCGTATTAAGCGTGAGTTCTTTATTGAATATATTCGTACAAAACGCAAAGAGTATGCAAATTCGTTGGTTGTTGAAGAATCCGAAATGTCACTTTTGCTTTGGGCAAAACTAATTGAATTCAAGGACTATTATTGGAATGGGATTTGGAAACAAAAGCAAGAAAGAGAATGGGATATTGTTGGAGTTACCACTCTTTTTACTTTTTACTGGGACATAACCATTAAAACTATTGAGTTCGCCAAATTGCTCGTCAAAGATGAAAACAGTCTTATGGTTGGGGGAGTACTAGCTTCTATTCAGCCTCAAGAAGTGTCAATTGCTACAGGTCTAAGAATTCACGAACGAGGCAGTACAGGTGGAATACACATTGGGATTTTACATCCAGGAGACCTTGATAAAGACAATGATATTCCTATTGATGAGTTGGAACTTGATTACTCTATACTTGACGAAATTGACTATCAATACCCGATGTCAAACGCATACTATCGGTATACCACAAGAGGTTGTGTGAGAAACTGCGCATTTTGTGCTGTGAAGACTCTCGAACCCATTTACCAAGATTACATTCCATTAAAAACACGGATTGACAATATTCGAGAAAAGTACGGTGAACAAAAAGACCTCCTATTGATGGACAACAATGTGTTGGCCTCTAAGCATTTTGTGAAAATCATCCAAGAAATAAAAGATTGCGGATTTGCAAAGGGTGCCAAATTTAGCCAGCCTAATTTATTGGACATCAGCATTAGAAATTTGAAAAATGGGACCAACGACCGTGCTTATATTCGCAAATCACAGAAGCTGTTGATGGAATTGTACAAGAAATTAAAAGACAAGGAAGAATCATACTTTGCTTATCAGGTTCTATTTCAAAAATTCCACATAAATAAGATACAATCAGCAACAAAAGAGAATATTCTCTTAGCTTATGACGAACTGAAGGACTTATATGACAAACATTACCAACCAGGAAAAGGCAAACTCCGTTTTGTTGATTTCAACCAAGGTTTGGATGCAAGATTATTCACACCTGAAAAAGCAAGCCTCTTTGGTCAAATTGCAATTCGTCCTGTCAGAATCGCTTTTGATGATATTAAGACAAAAGAAAAGTATTGTGCAGCAATCAGAATGTGTAAAAATGTCGGAATAAAAGATTTCTCTAATTACTTGTTATATAACTATAAGGATCATCCTGATGATTTATATAACCGATTACGGATTAATGTCGATTTATGTGATAAATTAGAAATTAGCATATATTCTTTCCCAATGAAATTTCATCCAATTCGGAAAACTGATGATATGGAAGAAGATTTCTCACATAATCGAGATTATATTGGAGTGAATTGGAATAGGAAATATATTCGTGCCATTCAAGCCATACTTAACAGCACAAAAGGGAAAATAGGTAGAGGAACTTTTTTTTTCAAAAAAGCATTCGGTGAAAATCTTGAAGAATATCACAAATTACTTGAAATGCCAGAGACGATGATTATTTATCGTTTTTTCTTTGAATGGCTCGGTTGTGAAAAAGGTATTAGAAAAGCGGAAGAAATACTTGGTCATAGTATGGAATTCGTTTCTACGCAAGCATGGTGGATTTGTTTCAATGAATGTAGAATCACATTATCAAAAAAAGATTGGAATGAAGTACTTGACTATATTCATAAAAATGATTTTGAAAACAATAGTCATTTTACAAATCCTATAGTAATAAAGTTGCTTTCTTTTTATGAAAATAATAGAAAAGCAATAATAGATACAAAAACAGAACTATTTAAAATGAAGTTAGAATATGATAAAAACCCAATTCAAGAATTAAAACGACATATCAAGAATACTAAAAAATAGTATCTGCAAAGTAATCGTTTGCTTACGAACAAACATAGGCTTTTGCCATTAGTTATCATGACTGATTTTGTCTCATTTCTGGCATTATTCACTACAATAGCATCTCAAAATACTTTCCACATAGCCTGTATTTTTCTTGCCTAATATTGTTTTAATTTTTGTCTGTATTTCTTCTTTGGTTTTGTCGGATAGGAGAGCATTGGCTATCTGTTCATGGTATTTTGCCGGCACATTTGTTTGGGCAAGTTGTTGCAGATACCTTGATATTATCCCCCAAAGTGTGTAATTTCCGTGCCAATAGGCCGATATTTGAAAAACAATAAAAGCCCATTTTAATGGGCTTTTATTACAATATAAAATAATTAAAACAATTAAAATTATTCCAAACCAAGACTTTTTTTGCCTTGAATAAAGTCTATATCACGCGGAATGTTGGCGTTGGCAATTTTTTCCAAGTCTGCTTTTAGGTTGTCATTTATTTGACTGTTTTCTTGGTAATATTTAATAGCATAGTCAATATCACCGTCTCCTTCCACTTGAAGTATCAAAGCAGCCCATTGTTCCATGGCTTGTTGTGCTTTGCTCATATCGATGATATATTTACCGTTTTCATCACGATAGAATGCTCCGTTTTTTTCAAATGAGTTGAAACACATAAGGTTTGCATTTCCATGAGCACTTGAAGTGCCGAACCGAACCGAACGCAAAATGCCTGCGATAAAAGTAACATAGGCATCTTCTACAGTAATATTGGTAATTTCGCCTCTTTCAATCAATTTTTGAACCATAAAAAGTCCTAAAATATCAGCTTTGGCTTCTTCCCAAGCGGAATATTGTTCACCAAGGGCTACCCTTACAGTTCCTTTGTTGGTGATTGTATTTTTTATACCTAAACCATGAGCTACTTCGTGGAAAGTAACATTCCAGAAGAAGGCATCAAATTTAACGTTGTCAAGTTGGTCATCATTAACAATTACATTAGCAATAGGCACCAATATTTTGTCAAATTTGGCCATCATAGCGTTTTTCAATTGCAAACGGCGGCTGCCTTTTTGCAGGTGTACTCTTTCGTCATTAGGAAGATTGATGGCAATGGTTTTGCTGCCCGAATTGCAATCGCCGGCATAATAAACGGCATTGTAGACGTTGAGGTCGGAACTTGTGCCGGGAACTTCTTGTTTGTATTTTGCATCGCAAGGCAATTCTTGTTGCAAACTTGGCAACATGGTGATAAATTTGGACAAGTTTTTGCTCCCTTCCAAGTCTTTTATCAAAACAAATGCTTCGTAGGCGGTTTTTCTGCCGAAAAGTTTGTCTTCATAATTTTCGATAGGTCCGACAACAAAATCGATATTGCTGTTTTTCATATCCATCCATGCCATATCGCTGTCAAAATAATTGTCTGTTTTGAAGGCTTGCAAGCGAGTTTCCAAATATTTTTTCATTTCAGCGTTGTCGGTCAAATTGATGGCTTTTTCCAACAATTCGCACACTTTGTCCAATTGAGTTTTGTAATAATCTTTGTACCAAACTACTTGCAGTTTTCCTTCATTATCACGGGTGATAACGGTGTATTGGCTTTCTTTGTTTTCGTCTGCCAATTGTTCAAATTCTTCTTTGGTCATATCGGCAGGGTAGAAACATGCTCCAGCAGGTTTTTCGCCATAACCTTCAATAAAAGGAGCCATATTGCCCAATCTGTCCCAAGGACCATAGTTTATTTGGGCAAAACGTTTAGCCCATTCGTTGGAGATGGTGTCAATCAAAGATTTGTCCCCATAAGATTGTTGCCAGAACAAATCGTCCATAATTTTGGCGATGTCAATAAAAATACCCAATAGTTCTTTTTCGTTTGCCGAAAGATGAGAAATATCGGCAGTTAATTCAAAACTTGCAAATTCTTCCACTTTTTGTTGAAGCGGACTTTTTTCAACCGTTTCTTTGGTAGTATTGTTGCAACTCATGCAAGTTAAAAGAGCTGCAAATGCTGTTGCGGAAATGAAATGTTTGTTCATGTGAAAAAAATTAAGTTTAACAAATTATGATACTGCAAAGGTATTAAAAAATATCAAATAAAACACCAACAATTATTCACTATTTGTCAAGATAAAATCTGAAGGCGGTTTATCGGTGTATGTTGTGTAAAAAAATGTTATCTTTGCGAAAATTTGAAATACTAAAAAGTAAAAGATGGCAGATTTATCAGTAAAGATTGGCAATATGTGTTTGAAAAATCCGGTGATGACGGCTTCAGGAACATTTGGTTATGGGGAAGAATTCGCCGATTTTTTGGATTTGAACAAATTAGGCGGTTTTATTGTAAAAGGCACCACATTGTTGCCACGAGAAGGCAATGATTATCCTCGTATGGCAGAGACGCCTGCGGGTATGTTGAATGCTGTCGGTTTGCAAAACAAAGGTGTAGATTATTTTATTGAACATATTTATCCCCGCATAAAACATTTACAAACCAATGTTCTTGTCAATGTATCTGGTTCGTCTATCGAAGACTATGTGGCAACGGCAGAGAAAATTAATGATTTGGACCATATTCCCGCCATAGAATTAAATATTTCCTGTCCTAATGTCAAACAAGGGGGAATGGCATTCGGGACAACGACCACATCTGCCCAAGCCGTGGTTGCTGCTGTGCGAAAGGCTTATCATAAAACATTGATAGTGAAACTATCGCCAAATGTTACGGATATAACGGCTATTGCCAAGGCTGTAGAGCAAGGAGGAGCCGATGCGATATCGCTTATCAATACATTGTTGGGTATGGCTATAGATGCAGAAAAACAAAAACCTATACTTTCCACAATAACAGGCGGTTTGTCGGGACCTTGTGTCAAACCGATTGCCTTGCGAATGGTATGGCAGGTGAGCAAGGCGGTAAATATTCCCGTTGTAGGTTTGGGGGGGGTAATGTCGGCTACTGATGCCATAGAATTCCTTTTGGCTGGAGCAACGGCTGTACAAATAGGGACGGCAAATTTTATTGACCCGCAAATTTCTCTCAAAATTGTAGATGGAATAAACAATTACCTTGACAGAAAATCTGTGGCTAAAGTCGGAGATATTATCGGATTGATTCGATAATGTTATTGTTTTAGATAAAAACTTTAAAATCTTCTTTTGCCGCCAATACTTCTGGAAAAATAGGGCGGATTTCTTCCAAAAACGGACTAATATCACTATATCGGGCAGAGTAGTGTCCGATGAGCAATTTTTTTGCATGTGCTTTTACGGCAATTTTGGCGGCATCTATTGTTGTGGAATGGAATTTGTCTTGTGCCGTTTGTGTTAGTTCTTTCAGAAAAGTTGTTTCGTGGTACAGCATATCCACATTTTGAATGTGTTTGGCGACCGATGGCATGTATTTTGTGTCGGAACAATAGGCAAACGATTGCACTTGATTTGTTTGTGTTTCGTCTTCTTGTTCTTGGACAGGTGGAAGTTTTTCTTGAAAAAGAAATCCATGTGTACGAATGCTATGTTTTAGCGGAAAGGCTTTGACTTGTAGGGTGGGCAAATCCAAAAGGATAGAATTTTTGCCTTTTATGGGGTGAAATATCAAAGGATATTGAAGTTGTGTTTTTTCAATTGCCAAAGTTGTTTTTATAAGTTTTTCCAAGGGTTGATGAGCATAAATATGCAAAGGAGTTTTTCTTCCCAATAGATTTTGAGTGAAAACAAATCCGAATAAACCGAAAAAATGGTCGCCATGCAGATGAGAAATGAAAATATGTCCAATTTGTTGCATGCGAATGCTGTTTTTTCGTAGCCGTATTTGGGTACCTTCACCACAATCTATCAATATATATTCTCTCAACAAAGAGGAACGCAACAAAAACGCACTCGGATACCGTGTAGATGTCGGTGTTGCCGAACTGCAACCTAAAACAGTTAAGGATAAAGCCATAGATAATGAGAAAAAACTCCGTCTGTTATAAAAACAGACGGAGAATGAAATATGAGAAAATATTATTTTGCTTGCAAGTTTTCACCGGCATCATCAACGATAACGCCATAAAACCATTGAGGATATTCTGGATTGTTGGGACTATCCGAATAGGTCGGATTATGTCCGTTGCTCTTGAAACTGCCGTCTTCATTGGTTTTTTTGATGTTGCCGTCAATATATTTTACCAATAAATAATTGGACAAATCTTCCCATGCGTTGAACATTCTTGAGGCTGCTTTTTCGGAGAAAGCATTGATTCTTTCAATGCCTTTTGCCGCGTCTGCATTATATGATTTGGCAAAGCCTTCTGTTTTTTCATTGACTTGTTTTTCAAAATCTGTTTCCAATTCATTTTGCACTTTTTGAATATCAACAATCATATCGCAGTATCTGGAATATGCAAAATTGCTTACACGATTGAACAACCAGAAGGCAGATGTTCTTGAATAAGTCATCATATTTCCGTTGCCTTGTTGGAAACAGCGAGGTATTTTGGTAATGCCACAAAACATTGGCACATAGCAGGTGCTATAAGTGTCATCAACGCCGAACCAAAGAATACCGCCTATAGGAGCAGGATATTTTCCACGCATTTGAGCCACGAAAGAAAATCCTGTTTGTTGGGTGGACGTTGCACGTTCGTGTATATATTTTTTGCCGTTATACGACCATGTCATGGGTCTCCAACGATAAGGGCAGGCAAATGGACCGGCACCTTTGTCTTTGGTCATATCCATAGATGTTCCTTCATAGTGGTCTCTCATCAATTTGATAACATCAGCGAGGGCTAATTGTTCGGTTGGTTTTATCCACAAAGGCATTTTGTGGTTGAGGTTGTCTCCCCGTGCATAATCTTCATATTGTGCCATAAGTTGAGGATTTACTTTCATAAATCCGGCCCATACTCTTGCCTCGCAGTATCTTGCGGCACCAAAATCCAAAGGACTATACACATCGCTGAAACTAAATTCTTCATCACTGCCGTTGTAGATTCCAATTGCCCGAGCATAAGAAATAACATCGGAAGCATAAACAACTTCAACATTAGGGTTGAATATTTTGGCTATATTTTTGCTACTGATACATGTTTTGCCGTTTTCTTTTGGAAAAGTTGTGATACGTGCTTGGTTGGCATGTCCGCAAACATATCCGTCAGGCACACGCATTGCCACCCAAACCATTCCTTTGGTGTTGCGTTTGGGATCAATATTTCCTTTTTTATCTACTATTTTTTTGCCTTTTCCGATAAGTTCCATAATCCATACTTCGTCAGCATCGGCAATGGAAAAAGATTCTCCGGAACTGTAATATCCATATTGGGATGTCAGTTCATGCATAATTTTTATGGCTTCTCTGGCTGTTTTTGCTCTTTGCAAAGTGGTGTAAATAAGGCTGCCATAATCCATTACGCCTTCTTTATCAACAAGTTCAGACCTTCCGCCATAGGTTGTTTCGGCAATAGTCAATTGGTGTTCGTTCATATTGCCGACCACAGAATAAGTTTTGGTAACTTGAGGAATTGAACCGAGTTTTTTACCGCTGTCCCAGTCGTAAATGTCTACCATTGTTCCGGCAGGATAGGTGGCAGCGGGACGATAATACAATTCTCCATACAAAGTATGGGAATCTGCAGCATAGGTTACAAATGTGGATCCGTCTTTGCTGGCTCCTTTGGTAACTAAAAAGTTGGTACATGCTTGTGCTGCATTATAGCCTAATAAAAGTATGCCGGCAATCGCAGCGAAAATCATTTTTTTGTTATACATCATATTTTAAATTTATTTGTTTGACATTAGTAGGCTTAAATATTTTTCTGTTTGTTGCATAAATGTTGAAAAGGTATTTTCAGTATTTACAGTTATAACAAAATCAGTATAATCAATAAAATCATTGTTGTTGCCAATACGGAACTGTGCATTGACAAATGATTGAAAATAATACAACAACCTATTGTCGGATATATTGAACAATAGCAATATATCGTAAGATTTATTTTGCAAGATTTCTTTTGCTTCTTTGTCAATTGCTCCCCAGAAAGACACATGTTTTTTGTGAAACAAATGCTCGTTTGCTTGTGAAAAATCCCTTTTCAAATGTTGATTGATATAACAAAAGACCTGAAATGTACAGTTGGCTGTTTTTTGCCATTCCGATATTTCGTTTGAAAGATTTTTCCATTGTTTATAATTTTGACAAGAAGCAAAAATACAGATATTCTTTGCTGTTTGGAGTTGAGGTATATCAATAATTTCATCTCTTTTTCTCATTTTCCAAGCAGAAAGATGTTTGTCAATATTCCGTTTCTGCAAAATGTTCATTTTTTATTGATTTGGAAAAGCAAAGATACTCATTTTTTTGTAAACAATATGAATATTGACGAAAAAATGATTTTTTGAAGTTTTTTATCTTTGAAAATGTTATCTTTGCAAAAATCAATCAATAAAAACATTTTGAAAATAGCAGTTGTATTATCGCATATCCCATATCCGTTGGTGAAAGGTGAGCAAGTTAGGGCTTTTAACCAAATGAGAATATTGTCCCGCAATCACGATATTTATCTTTTTATTGTTTCGCAAGACCAGATGTCTGCCCAAGCCCAAGAGGCCTTGGCTAAAATAACGGAAGAAATAACGTTTTTCAAATTAAGCGGTTTTTCCGTATTTTTCAATAAGATGATAGCAAACATAAAGGGTTTGCCTTTGCTTTGCAGTCGTTTTTTCAATGCAGGTGTTTATACCCGATTGAACAGAAAATTAGATGAATTAAAACCTGATGTTATTTATAATCAACTAATAACAACAACAGAATATACCAAAAACCGTAAGGAAAGAAAAATATTGGATTATCAGAATGTTTTTTCCAAAGATTTATGGCGTTTTATGGAAAAGACAAACAAAACTGCCAATAAAAAATATCTGAAACGTTATAAACGTTTGCAAAAATACGAATCGGATATTTTTAAATATTTCGATGAGAAAACAATTATTACTCAGGTGGATAGAGATTGGATACAACATCATTGGGCAGATAGTATTGTTGTGGTGCCCAATGGAGTGGATATGTCCTATTTTTCTCCGCAAAATACAGAAAAACAATATGATATAATTTTTACGGGCAATATGTCCTATTTGCCCAATGTATTGGCTTGTGAATATATTGTCAAAGAGATTTTGCCCCAATTGTTGCAGAAATATGCTGATATAAAAATCGTATTATGTGGGGTGAATCCTTCTCCGCGGGTATTAGCATTAAAGAATACCCATGTGGAGGTAACGGGTTATGTTGAAGATATTCGGGATTATTACGCCAAATCAAAATTGTTTTTGGCTCCTTTGGAAATCGGTTCGGGTCTGCAAAACAAATTGTTGGAAGCCATGGCCATGAAATTGCCTTGCATTGCTTCTCCTTTGGCGAGTGAGCCATTAAAAGCCGATGCCAATCGGGATATATTGATTTGCAATAGTGTATTGGGTTATGTTGATGCTATAGACAATTTATTGCAAAACAAGGATTTGTACAATTCTATTGCCGAAAATGCTTTCCGTTTTGTGCAACAACATTACAATTGGGAACATACGACAGCAATACTCAACAATTTAATTGTCAATCCGTCTGATAATGCTGCAAAACGTTAGCATTTTTCTGCTATTTGAAGTGTTTGGAAACATTATTCGGGGTTTGTTATTGATTTTTCTGTTCGGATAAAAAATAGGGTATTCGCAAGAAAGAACAGAAAAAAACAAAAAACATAATGCCGATTTGCCGTTCTAAAATGGCTTCAAAACAAAAGGAAAACAGGCAAATAAAAAGGAACAATAAAAATTGTATATTTTTGTTTTTGAATCCGCTGTAAATTAGTTCAAAAATAAGCAAGCCGAATATCAGAATGCCCAACAAGCCCATGCCTGTAAAAATCTCCAAATATTGATTGTGGGCGTTTAATTTGTTTTCATAGGGTCTGGTATATCCCATTTCTTTGGCCAAAGCCGCTCCTTTTTCGTTAATGTCGACAATGCCGAGTCCTTTGGGAAAAGCCTCTTTACCAAGTATGGCATAGACATGCCACGCCTGCATTCGCGTATCGTAATATTTGGGAGTGTGGGCAATGGTAGTGTGTGTGTTGTATTCCACTTCTTCTCTTAGAATGTCTTTGGTTGCAACAAATCTGTTGTTTTGTTTGGGCATAAACAATAGCACAAGAATTGCACAAAGCACAGGAAGTGTCAAAATCTTTATTAACACAAGTATCTGTTTTGGAGAACGGAACAACAAATAAATAAAATAGATAGCAAATGTTAGTATGGTGGCCAATATGGTACTCCGAGAAAACAATAAAACAATGCCTCCAAATAAAAATATTGTTACAAAAATAGTCAATATTTGTGATATTATATTCCAATTATTTTTTATACAATTGTATATTAGTAAAATAACGGAAAGGAGATATATCATGGAAATATAGGTGGGGTGGTAGTGCCATGATAGATTGGCATAGTAATAATGAGACATATCAAAGTGTTGTTCTTCTGTTGCAAAAGCATGTCCAATCAAGACAATTAAGGAAACAAGACAAGAACCGGCCAGTGTACAGATGAGCATGTTTATTTTTTTTGCCGATAATACATCTGTTTTTTGAACGGCAAAAACTATAGGCACAATTACATAAGGTAATTTTTGAACCATATTGTCGAATAGATATACATCTGAAATGAGAATACCATAAAGGTAAACTAAATAGAAAAGCAAAAATGGAATTGTTTTACCCCATACTGTTTTTCTTTCAAGATGTTGGTATGTCATTTTTACATTTTTAGTCTTGATATTCAAAAACAAAAACACCAGTTCGTTGATAAAGAACAAGGCTGTAATCAAAGGTGTTATATTGAAAAAATCAGGAGTGGTGCAAGGCAATGCCACTAAAAAGGCAAACAGCAACACAAAAAATGTTTGTTGATGAATTTGTTCTATTTTAGTGATTGTATTCATATTTTTATACCTATTGAATGTTGATTTTTGTAACGGATTGCCCATGTTTGTGGGTATATTGCAAAAAATAAATGCCTTTAGGTAAGTTGGTAACATCAATTACAATGTGTTCATCGTTTGATTGTATATGTTTGCATTTTTGTCCTAAAGCAGAATAAAGGTTGATGTCTATTTTTTTACCAGAGTTGTTGTGAATGTGAATTGTTTGGTTTTCAATAGGATTTGGATAAATTTTCACAAATTTATCTTCCTTTGTTTTTGCTGTAATGGCTTGAGGTTGTGCTTGTAGGAAAGGTGAATAGAAGACTTTTCCTAAATTGGCATTATCAGGTTGATGTACAATCGCATTTTCTATTTCCAACGAATCGTTGCTACTCCAATAGTTGCCGATAGCATAAATATTGTCGGCACTGTTATTGTATAAATCATATTTGATACCGCTATTGCCATTGTCATAGATGGAATTGTTGCCGTAGTCATTAAATGTTCCCATATCAATGGCGTGATGATTGATGGCGGTGATTCCCCAAAGATTGCCTGTAATGACATTGCCTCTTAAATACGCACGCATGGAAGAATCTATACCATAAATGCTGATACCGCTTCCTCCATTGTTGGGAGTTGTTTCTAAATTGTTGTCAATAAAATAGTTATTGAGAATTATAGAAGAAATGTTTTTGCCATATTGAGTGAACCCATAGCGGTTGTTTTTTATTGTGTTGTTTGCGATAAGCATTTTTGTAACAATATTGCTTGGATAGATATTCATAATTCCAATACCGCCGGACATGTTCGAGGCAAGGCCTTCTATGGTGTTGCCTATAATGTAAAGGGTGTCTTCTGTTGCGGGACCGATATTTATTTGAGGAATGTTGCCATTGCTTAAATCGTTGTTGTACAGAATATTATTTATTATTTTTGGGGAACCGTAAGTGTTTGCAGGGGAAGCGATAGCCGCTTTTTGATTGTCATGAAAATAACAATGTTGTATAACAGGGTTACAATTCATATAATTGATGCATGCATCGGAAAAATTTCTGAATTCGCATTTGTCAAATTCCATATTTGTTGTGGAAACCAAAACACGATAGCAGTTTTCTATAATCAACATGGAAAGTGTTGTGGCAGTAGCATTGTCAAAATGAATACTGAAAAATTTGTTGCTCATCAAATCTCCGCTCAACAACAAAGAATCTGTTCTTTTTTCTGTCAATAATGTTCCTTGTATAGTTATTTCGATATTGTCGGCCATATTTATGCAGGTTACGGCATTTTCAAGCAAAAGCGTATCGCCTTGCAAAATAGTGATATTTTCTCCGATTACAAATTTTCCGTCTGCCAATTTTTGCACATTAATAGAATCTGTGTTGCTTAATTCAGTGATAGTGTAGCATATTCCATTTCCACTGCTTGTCCATTGGGCTTTGGCACTCCAACAGCAAGCAAACATTACAATTGTAATAATAATATTTCTATACATTTCTTATATTTAAGATTTAATAATGAGCAACAAAGGTATAAAAAATATTCCAATCAAAATTTTCTTGATATTAAGTTGTTTGAATAGATTTTTGTTAAAAAAAGCATAGCAAGTGGAAAGAAAATAAAAATATTGTACCTTTGCGGAAAAATTGATTTTATCTGTCATTTGTATTTTTGTTTTTAACAAACAAGATACGTAAATATTTGATATAAAGTAGAAAAGTGTAGAGATATGAAACGGAAAATCAAAAATGCTTTTGCAAAAGACGAATACCATTGTTTTGGTTGTTCGCCCTATAATCCCATTGGTTTGAACCTGCAATTTTATGAAGTTGATGATTATATAGAATCAGAATGGAAACCTTGTGTTCATTACGAAGGCTATCCCGGTAGTATTCATGGGGGCATTCAGGCGGTTTTGATGGACGAAATTGCAGCTTGGACAATGTATATCAAAGCCCAAAGAGCAGGGGTTACAGCAAAAATGAACATCCGATATAGAAAACAACTTGATAGTGAGCAGAAAACAATTATCTTGCGAGGCAAACTGCGTGAAATAAAACACAATTTGTGTTTTATGGAGACACAAATACTGAATGAAAAAAATGAAATCTGTTCGGAGGCCGAAGTTGTCTATTTCTGCTATTCTCCTGAACAATCGGTGAATGAATGCCATTTCCCTGCTGATTTCAATAGTTTTTTTGAAGAATAATGGAAGAAAAACCCAAGCGTATCGTTACAACATTGCAAGCCATCGAAAAGGTGAAACGATATTGTGCCATGGCAGAACATTGTCAAGAAGATGTGCGGCAAAAGCTAAAATCGTATGATGTTGATAATGATAAAATTGAATCCATTATTTGCGACCTTATTGCAGAAAAATATATTGATGAATTGAGATATGCCACTGCATTTGTAAAAGGAAAAACAAACATTAAATCATGGGGAAAACTCAAGATTATCAATGAATTGAAGAAGAAAAAAATCAGTCAGAAATGTATTGACATGGCATTGGGAAATATTTCCGAGACTGATTTTCTACAAAAAATGGATATATTGGCGAAAAAATGGTTGAAAACACATCAAAATGAGCCTCAAAATCAAATAAAACAAAAACTTTTTCGTTTTTTATATTCCAAGGGCTATTCCCCTGATGAAATATGGAATTTTTTGAACAAAACTAATTTTTTATAAGAATTATGGTATTGGTAAACGGATTAAAAGATTTGCAACAACGTCTTTCCGAGATTCGGAGGCATCTTTGACATTGACAAAAAATTACAATATCTTGCCGAACAAGAAGAAATAACTCACGCTCCCGATTTTTGGAACAATCCACAAGAGGCTGAAAAACAATTGAAAAATATCAGTCGTGTAAAAACATGGACAGATATGTTTGCTCAAACGCAAACCTTGGTGGAAGAATTGGAAATAGCATTGGAATTGTTTGGAATAGAAGAAATTACTGAACAAGAGTTAGACAAAGCCTACGAAAAAGCCTTGGCAAGCGTAGAAAAAATGGAGTTTCGGCGAATGATGTCAGGTGAAGAGGATAGACTTGGCGTTACCATCACCATCAATTCCGGAGCAGGCGGCACTGAAAGTCAGGATTGGGCAGAAATGCTTTTGCGAATGTATATGCGTTGGGGGGAAATGCATGGCTATAAAATCCGCGAATTAGACCGCTTGGATGGCGATGTAGCCGGTATCAAGTCAGTTACCATCGAATTGGAAGGAGAATACGGCTATGGCAACCTAAAAGGTGAAAGCGGGGTGCATCGTTTGGTAAGGCTTTCGCCTTTTGATGCAGCCAACAAACGCCATACTTCCTTTGCTTCGGTGTTTGCCTGTCCTGTTATTGATGAAAATATAAACATTGTTGTCAATCCTAGTGATATTGTTTGGGATACTTTTCGTAGCGGAGGTCCGGGAGGACAAAATGTCAATAAAGTGGAAACGGCGGTCAGGCTTCACCACCAACCTTCAGGTTTGGTAATTGAATGTCAGGAAACACGCTCGCAACTGCAAAACAAAGAAAAAGCCATACAAATGCTTAAATCAAGGCTTTATGAAATTGAATTGCAGAAAAAATATGCCAAAATTGATGAAATTGAAAGCAATAAAAAGAAAATAGAATGGGGGTCGCAAATTAGAAATTATGTGTTACACCCCTACAAATTGGTAAAAGATATGCGTACAAATTATGAAACATCTAATGCACAAGCCGTTTTAGACGGTCATATAGATGAATTTTTAAAAGCATATCTTATGGCTTTTGGCTCTGGTCAATAAAATTATTATGATGAAAGACAGAATTTTAAAGAGATTTCTAAAATATGTGTCATTTGATACGCAATCGAATGAACAAAGCACAAGTACGCCAAGCACGGGTTCCCAACTTGTTTTTGCCAAATATTTGGCAGAAGAATTGCAACATATTGGTTTAAAGAATATTGGAATTTGCAAAAACGGTATTCTAACGGCTCATTTGCCTGCAAATACCACAAAAAAAATAGCCCGCTTGGGATTTATTTCCCATTTGGATACAGCTCCGGGTATGAGTGGAAAAAATGTAAACCCTCAAATTGTCAACAATTATGACGGAAAAGATATTGTATTGAATGCGGATAAGAATATTTGTCTGTCTGTCAATAGTTTTCCGGAACTGAAAAAGTATATTCACCAAACAGTCATTTGTACAGACGGCACAACCTTGCTGGGGGCTGATGATAAAGCAGGGGTTGCTGAAATTGTTTCTGTTATGGAGTATCTTATGGAACATCAGTATATTGAGCATGGTGAGATTAGTATTGCTTTTACGCCCGATGAAGAAATAGGGCGAGGGACGGATAATTTTAACGTTGAAACATTCGGTGCCGATTATGCCTATACGGTGGACGGCGGGGGAATTGGAGATTTGGAATATGAAAATTTCAACGCCGCTGCGGTTGACATATATATTCAAGGACGGGATATTCACCCGGGTTCCGCCAAAGGGATTATGATAAATTCCCAATTGATAGCCATGCAGTTGCAGGCGAATTTGCCCGAAAAAGAAAGACCGGAATTGACAGAGGGTTACGAAGGTTTTTTCCTCTTGACAAACATGGAAGGGACTATTGACAAAACGCATTTGCAATACATTATCAGAGACCACGATAGAGAAAAGTTTGAAGCAAAAAAACAAAAAATACGTTCTATTGTTCATCGGATAAATCAAGAATATGGGCAGGAATTGGTCATTTGTCATATCAGAGACCAATATTACAACATGAAAGAAAAAATCGAGCCCGTTTCTTTTTTGATTGATGTGGCTTGTGAAGCCATGAAAAATGCCGGTGTCCAGCCCAATATCGCTCCCATTAGGGGAGGTACAGACGGGGCAAGATTGTCGTTTATGGGCTTGCCTTGTCCGAATTTGTTCACCGGAGGACACAATTTTCATGGACGGGAAGAGTTTGTCGTGTTGGAAAGTATGGAAAAATCCTGTCAAACTATATTGAATATCATTCAATTGTTTGCACAAAGACAGATTGTTGCAGAAAAGAAGAATGGCTAAAATGAAAAAGATATTATTATTTGCTGTAACGCTAATATTGTGTGTTGCTTGCCAAAAAACATTCACCATCACGGTTACTTCCAATAATGGCAATTATGGGACTGTTTCGGGGGGAGGTGTGTACACCAAAGGAACGGAAATAACAATAAAAGCCTTGCCCAAAGAGGGCTGTAAATTCAAGACATGGGAAGATGGCAATGCTGACAACCCCCGCACGCTTATCGTAGAAAACGATGCTGTATATACGGCTGTTTTTGTTCCCAATGAAGATATGGTTGTCATTAATGTAGGTGCTGACAATGAGGATTTTGGAACTACAATAGGAAGCGGTGTTTATGCCAAAGGAACATGCATTCAAATACAGGCTGTCCCCAATGGCGGTTGCTATTTTAAAGCATGGAATGACGGGAATAGGGAAAATCCCCGCACCGTTACCGTTACTGTCAATACAACATATACAGCCTCTTTTGCAATAGTGCAGACCGGCATTGCCCCGATAGATTCTTTAATAAGGAATATGGTAAAGGTGCAAGGCGGTACTTTTTTGATGGGAGCAAACTCCGGCGATGACCTTGCAAATGCCAACGAGATGCCACAGCATAGTGTAACGCTTTCAGATTTTTATATTTGCAGATATGAGGTTACGCAGGAATTGTGGCAGGCAGTAATGGGTTCTGCTCCGACAGGTGATTATGCTTGGACGAGTACATGTGGCAAAGGTAATAAATATCCTGCCTATTATATCAGTTGGAACGATTGTGATACGTTTATTCAAAGACTGAATACAAAGACCGGTTTGCATTTCCGTTTGCCAACCGAGGCTGAGTGGGAATATGCCGCCCAAGGTGGCAACAAAAGCAAAGGATATACCTATGCAGGAAGCAATACCCTTGACGGTGTGGCATGGTATATGGACAATAGCAACAGCACAACACATACTGTTATGCAGAAAACACCGAATGAATTGGGCTTGTATGATATGAGCGGGAATGTGTATGAATGGTGCAGCGATTGGTATGGTGCAACCTATTATTCCGAAAGTGGCAATGCAACCAATCCTCAAGGTGCCGTATCGGGAAATGCTCATGTGTATCGTGGTGGAAGCAGAAATGCTTATGCTTCGCGTTGCCGTGTAACTTATCGCAGTATGGGAACACCTATGGTGCGTTACAACGACCTTGGTTTCCGTGTTGCCTTATAGCCGTTCCATAAATTGTCATATTATGTGTATATTGTAGGGACGCACTGCGTGCGTCCGAATAAAAAATCCTCTTTTTGTAGTGCCATATTATGGCAGCCATACAAAATAATATTCACTTCAAGTAGAAATGCTACAAATGCCGTTTCTGCTTATATCTATTAAAACAAATTTATCATCTCTTTCCAATCCGTTGGATTGCTATAATCATATATTTGATTATCATTGTAATACCACGAATTGGCTTTTTTGATGACAATTCCGCCTACATAGGTGAATTGACTTTTTTGATTCAGTTCATTAATACGTTTTGCCAGGCATTCTGCCTTGTCTTTTGTTTCTGGCGATTTGGCGGTAATTCCACCTTTGGTATCAAAAATGCCGATACGATTACCTTTGAATTTGATAAGCCAATCCGGGTAAAACGTTTTTTCGATATTTTCCAGACTATCGGTATATTTGAATCCTAATGCTTCTTTGCCTGTTCCGTTTTTAAACCACCACTCAATGCTGTCAACTTGTTGTTCAAGAAATTGAATAAATTCTGTTTCATTGTCTCTACCTTTGTAGGTTTCAGGAAGTCTGAATGGTTGTACATAACTTAGCGTACTTGGTTCAAATGTTTTATAGTCATCAGTATAAGCATATTTTGTTTTTAGTACAAAAGGTGTTGATTTTTTAGATTCTTCTGCTTCACGTTTTTTCTTTAAAAAATCGTCTAAAATAGGTCTATATTCAATCAATGCTTGACGTATCGCTGTGCGGAATACGCTTGAAGCACC
>JAFZUH010000296.1 GCA_017618435.1 Bacteroidales bacterium
AGAAAAATTGATGGAAGAACCCATTTGTATGGAAGGCGAAAAAAATGGTATTCCTGTTGAAATTGCCCTTCAATACAATGCGTCTTTTACTGAGAATATCCATTCATACGTAAACAATATCAATACAATAGAAGGGGGAACTCATTTAACAGGATTTCGTAGAGGATTAACTCGTACACTAAAAGCCTATGGCGAAAATTCGGGAGCATTTGCCAAATTAAAATTTGATATTGACCCTGCGGATTTTCGCGAAGGTTTAACTGCGGTTGTTTCAGTAAAAATAGCAGAACCCCAATTTGAAGGACAAACAAAAACCAAACTGGGAAACAGTGAAGTAGAAAACGTTGTCAGCCAATTAATGGGCGAAATGCTTACCTATTATTTAGAAGAACACCCCAATGAGGCAAAACGTATTGTTGATAAAGTTGTTATGGCAGCAACAGCACGTCATGCCGCCCGTCAAGCCAGAGAATTGGTACAACGTAAAAGTGTTTTATCCGGTTCGGGACTACCGGGAAAATTGGCAGATTGCACTTGCAAAGACCCAGCCCAATGTGAGTTGTTTTTGGTCGAAGGGGATTCGGCTGGTGGTACAGCCAAAAAAGGTCGGGAAGTCCGCATTCAAGCCATATTGCCATTGCGAGGTAAAATTTTGAACGTAGAAAAAGCGATGCGACATCATGTGCTTGAAAACCAAGAAATTAAAAATATCTATACCGCTCTTGGTGTTTCCATCGGTACAAAAGATGACAGCCAAGCGTTGAATTTGGAAAAAATAAGATACCATAAAATCATCATTATGACCGATGCCGATGTTGATGGCAGCCATATTGATACCTTATTATTAACATTCTTCTTCAGACACATGCGGGAATTGATTGAATTAGGTTATGTTTACATTGCCACCCCACCTTTGTTTATGGTTGGAAAGAAAGACAAAGAACATACCTATTGCTGGACAGATGAAGAACGTATCGAATTGATTAAGCAATATCAAGAGCAAGGTAAAACCGTTGAAGTTCAGAGATATAAAGGTTTGGGAGAAATGGATTATGACCAATTATGGGAAACAACCATGGATCCGGAAAAACGGATATTACGCCAAGTTACCATAGAAAATGCAATGGAAGCCGATTATGTTTTCTCTATGTTAATGGGTGACGATGTGCCTCCTCGTAGAGAATTTATCGAAAAGAATGCCCGTTATGCCAATATTGATGCCTAATGCTTAATTTATTAAATAATAATGTATATATCTATTTTAATTTTGTTATAAATTTTTTCATATTTTTTATAAGCGATACCCAATAGTATCGCTTTTTTTAGTTGAATGACAAATTTCTAAATTATACATCATATTTTAAAGATAATTTCAATCATTTGAAATATAAATTAAATGGAAAAACAAAACAATCATCAAGGTTGGAACGGCAAAACAGGCGGTGGACACATAGGACAATTTTTACTTTTAAGAGTTTTGGCTAAAGTAAAAGTTACTTATTTGTACCCTATTCTATACCTTATTATTCCATTTTACATACTCTTTGACAGAAAAATATTTGCCAATATTTTCTTCTACCACAAACACATACGAGGTTTGTCGGCAAAACAAGCCAGAAAGGCCACATGGAAAAATTATATTCTATTCGGTCAAGTTGTTTTGGACAAATTTGCATTATTGGCAGGCAATACCAAGCAATTTCAAATAGATATACATGGAAATAATCTTGTAAACCAATTTATAGCCGAGGATAAAGGCGGTCTAATCATTGGGGGGCATATTGGCAATTTTGAATTGGCAGGGTATATTTTTCAACAAAAGAAGAAAAAATTTTATATTTTGTCCTACGAAGGCGAAGGGGCTTATTACCAACACAAACGAACCAATGCGATGAAAGATTCAAACATTGATTTTGTACAAGTAAAATCAGATATGTCGCATTTGTTTACTATAAAACAAGTGATTGAAGCACAGCAATTTTTGCTGATGACAGCAGATAGAATCAATGGAAGTCTCAAATATTATACTTTGGATTTTTTCAATCAAAAAGCCAATTTTCCTATAGGACCATTTCAATTGGCTTATACATTTAATTATCCATTAATTGTATTATTCGTTGTAAAAGAACAGCACACAAAATATTCTGCATATCTTTATCAAATTGACAAACAGGCAAATACAAAAGATTATTGTATAAAATATATTGAATTGTTGGAGAATATATTGCAAAAATATCCAACTCAATGGTTTAACTTTTTCCCATTTTGGAATGAACAATTAAAAAACAATGATAAATGAAAGATTCTTATAGCAAAGACCGATTGACATCGTTGAAAGCACAACGGTTGGCACAAGAAATTGCCAATGGACCTATTGTATTCCAAGTATCAAGATTGATGTTGAAATACAACATCTTTGCCATGCTCAACGAAAACAAAGAAGGCTTAACGATAGAAGAAATAGTAAAACAAACTAAATTAAGCAAATATGCTGTACAGGTTTTATTGGAATCTTCTCTAACCGCCGGAACAATATTATTAAAAGATAGAAAATATTGTATATCCAAAGTGGGTTGGTTTCTGTTAAATGATAATAGCATAAGGGTAAATTTGGATTTCAATCATGATGTCAATTACTTGGGAATGTTTCATTTAGACGAATCCATTGAACAGGGTAAACCTGAAGGGTTGAAAGTTTTCGGCAATTGGCCAACTATTTATGAAGGTCTTGTACAATTGCCGAAACAAGTGCAAAAAAGTTGGTTTGCATTTGACCATTTTTATTCAGACCAATCTTTTCAACAAGCATTGGAAATTGTATTTTCTTATCCTATCCACACTTTGCTTGATGTTGGGGGAAATACAGGCAAATGGGCACAACAATGTGTACAATATAATCCCAATGTAACTGTTACAATTATGGATTTGCCCCAACAAATCAAATTAATGCAAGATACCATAAAAGGGAAACAAGAAGACGAAAGCATAAATGCCTATCCTGCCAATGTATTAGACCAATCTGTTCATTTTCCCCAAGGCTTTGACGGCATTTGGATGAGCCAATTTTTAGATTGTTTTTCCGAAGAACAAGTCATAGACATTCTCACACGAGCCGCCCAATCTATGCAAGACAATACCCGATTGTTTATTATGGAAACTTGTTGGGACAGACAAGAATACGAAACTGCAGCCTATTGCATAGCCCAAACAAGTGTAT
>JAFZUH010000297.1 GCA_017618435.1 Bacteroidales bacterium
AACGGCAAGTTTTTCGTAAAAAATCCAAGGCTGTTTGCTTCAAAGAATCTCATTTTTTCTCTGTATTTGTTTCTTTCGCTCAACAATTGCAATATCATAATAATCAAAGTACAAATGTAGCACTTTTTTTAATAGGTTTTTCTTTTTTCGCTGCCTTTTTTCAGATTCTTTTTAGGTTCTATTTTCAAAACCTTGTCTTTACGCGTTCAATGCGTTCATACATCAAACACGGCTGCCATAATATGACAGCCCTACAATAATCCCAACAAAAAAAGAGCCGCAATAAAATTGCAGCTCTTTTTTCGTTATCAGAGGCACAACTGTTAGTACATGCCACCCATTCCTCCCGGCATTCCGCCACCCATTGCAGGAGCGGCAGGAGTTTCTTCTTTAATATCTGCCAAAACACATTCCGTTGTCAACAACATGCCTGCGATAGAAGCAGCATTTTCCAAGGCTACTCTTGTTACCTTTGCAGGGTCAACAACACCGGCATTCATTAAATCTTCGTATGTTTCTGTACGTGCATTGAAACCGAAGAACCCTTCACCTTCTTTTACTTTGTTTACTACAACAGAGCCTTCCAAACCTGCATTTTGAACAATTTGTCTTAATGGTTCTTCCAAAGCACGACGAACAATTTCTATACCGAATTTTTCATCATCATTGTCAGCCTTAAGAGTTTCCAATGCAGCAATAGAACGGATATAGGCTACACCGCCGCCCGGGATAATACCTTCTTCAACAGCGGCACGGGTTGCATGCAAAGCATCATCGAAACGGTCTTTCTTTTCTTTCATTTCAACTTCAGAAGCGGCACCTACGTAAATAACGGCAACGCCACCTGCCAATTTGGCCAAACGTTCTTGCAATTTTTCCCTATCGTAGTCTGATGTGGTCTTTTCGATATGGGATTTTATTTGAGCGATACGGGCAGCAATAGCTTCTTTGTCGCCTTTACCGCTTACAATAGTTGTATTTTCCTTATCAACGGTAATTTTTTCTGCTTGTCCCATCATTTCAAGTGTTGCATCTTCCAATTTGAAGCCTTTTTCTTCGGAAATAACGGTACCGCCTGTCAGGATAGCAATGTCTTCCAACATTTCTTTTCTTCTGTCGCCAAAACCGGGAGCCTTTACAGCAACTATCTTCAAACTACCTCTCAATCTGTTTACGACCAATGTAGCCAAAGCTTCGCTTTCAATATCTTCAGCGATAACCAATAAAGGTTTTCCTGTTTGAACAACTTTTTCCAAAATTGGCAGGAATTCTTTCATATTGGAAATTTTCTTGTCATAAATCAAAATATAAGGGGTATCATATACCGTTTCCATTTTTTCGGTATCCGTAACGAAATACGGAGAAATATATCCACGGTCAAATTGCATACCTTCAACCACTTTGACTTCAGTTTCGGTACCTTTGGCTTCTTCGATAGTGATGACACCTTCTTTTTTCACTTTACGCATTGCTTCTGCAATAATGCTGCCTACGGCTTGGTCATTATTTGCAGATATGGTTGCAACTTGTTGTATTTTTTCATTGTTTTCGCCAACGGCTTGTGCTCTTTTTTTCAAATCGGCCACAACGGTAGCAACCGCTTTGTCTATACCGCGTTTCAAATCCATAGGATTAGCCCCTGCGGTAACGTATTTTAATCCGTGATTGAAAATAATTTGAGCCAATACGGTTGCTGTTGTAGTACCGTCACCGGCTTGGTCGTTGGTTTTGGAAGCAACTTCTTTCACCATTTGAGCACCCATATTTTCAATATTTTCTGCCAATTCTATTTCTTTTGCTACAGAAACACCGTCTTTTGTAATTTGCGGTGCACCGAATTTTTTGTCAATAATAACGTTTCTGCCTTTTGGTCCTAAGGTAACTTTAACAGCATTTGCCAATGCATCTACACCTTTTTTCAAGCCTTCTCTGGCTTCCCAACTATACAAAATCTCTTTTGCCATAATTCTATTTCCTTTTTTTATGTTTTACAAAATTAATAATAAAAAACACTACAAAATTGCCAAAATATCAGATTCTTTCATTATAAGATAATCTTCGCCATTGTAGTTGATTTCCGTACCGGCATATTTCCCGTACAAAACATTATCTCCAACTTTCACTGTCATAGGTTCATCTTTTTTGCCTGCACCTACTGCAACAACAGTACCGCGTTGCGGTTTTTCTTTTGCTGTATCAGGAATGATGATTCCACCTGCGGTTTTTTCTTCTGCTGGAGCCGCTTTTACAATTACTCTGTCTGCTAATGGTTTAATATCTAAATTCATATTGTTTAATTTTTAATTTGTTTTTTATTTTTACTTTGTCTTTTACTATCCACTTTTGTGCCAAATTTCAAAAAGTGCCATTTTGACTATGTTTAAAATCTCATAAAACATCATAAACATTGAAAATAAACTTATTAGAGATACTTTGAGGCAAAATACAAATGCTGACATTTTGTCATATTCTGACAAATGTTCAAGATTGATTATTTTTTTAAGGAAGAACTATTAAAATTGAATATTTTTTTCTAATTTTGCAGGCAAATAAAAATAAACTTAAAAATTATCATAAATAAAATGTCAGTAATAAAAATAGCCTCCGGGCGTTGTTCTCGGAATTTAGCCTCCAAAATAGCCAAGGCTTTCAATCAAAAATTGGTAGATGTGGAAATTATGCAATTCAGTGATGGAGAATTCCAACCCTCATTTACTGAAACCTTGCGGGGTTGTGAAGTTTTTATTGTTCAATCCACCATTCCGCCTGCAGACAATTTAATGGAATTGCTTTATATGATTGATGCAGCCAAAAGAGCCTCTGCTCACAAAATTATTGCCGTTATGCCTTATTTCGGTTGTGCAAGACAAGACAGAAAAGACAAACCACGTGTTCCAATAGGTGCGAAATTGGTTGCCAATTTGCTTACAGCAGCAGGTGTGGACAGAATTATCACTATGGATTTGCATGCTGACCAAATACAAGGTTTCTTTGATGTTCCTGTAGATCATCTTTATGCATCAAGAATATTCCTGCCTTATTTGAAACGCCGTAACTTTGACAATCTTTGTATGGCTTCTCCCGATACGGGCGGTACCCGCAGAGCGGCTATGTACGCCAAATATTTGGATGCCGATTTGGCTATCGGGTACAAACAAAGACCTCGTCCAAATGTCATTGGTTCTTTGCAAATAATCGGAGATGTTAAAGATAAAGATGTTGTTTTGGTTGATGATATTATCGACACAGCCGGCACTATTTGCAAAGCCGCCGATACTATCAAAGAATTGGGAGCAAAATCTGTAAGAGCAATGTGCGTACACTCGGTTTTTTCAGGACAAGCATACGAAAAAATTGAGGCTTCTTGCTTGGAAGAAGTTATCACTACCGATACTATTCCACAAAAACGCCCTTGCGACAAAATTACTGTTTTGTCGGTAGATAAATTATTTGCCACTGTTATCGAAAGTGTGGTTTCCAATCGCTCTATCAATACGCTTTTTGATTTCGACCATTTTATGAATATCGAAAACATGGAGTTGTAATCCATCTATTTCATTGAAAAATATAGAAATGATGTCTATTTTTATAATAGATGTCATTTCTTTTTTATTTTTTTATTATCTTTGCAAAAATTATTCAACATATTCTAATTTAAGAAAGAGCAATATGGCTACAACAAATAACAAAAAGAAAACAACAACAGAGAAACAAGGTGTAAATTGGGCTCCGGGTATGCCTTTCGGAAAAATAAACTATATTTTGATGCTTGTCGGCATTGTATTGTTGGCAATAGGTTATATTTTACTTTCAGGCGGCGGTACCGATGACCCTTCACAATTCAGCGAAGCCATTTTTGATACCAGACGTTTAACCGTTGCCCCAATTGTATTAACATTGGGTTTTGTGGTGGAATTTTTGGCAATTATGCTAAAATTCAACAACAAAGAAAAAGAAGAAACTCCATCTGTAGAAGTTAAATAATGTCTGTTGTAGAAGCATTTTTTTTAGGGCTTATTCAAGGGTTGACAGAATTTTTGCCTGTTAGCAGCAGCGGACATTTGACCATTTTCGGGTATTTGTTCGGTTTATCAGGCGAAGAAAACCTGACCTTTACCGTATTGTTGCACATAGCAACCGTATGCAGCACCTTGTTGGTGCTTTGGAAAGAAATTGTTTGGATTTTCAAAGATATTTTTTCCAAACAATCATGGAAAACATATAGCGGCTTGAATGACGGCACCAAATTTTCCGTCAATATTCTTATTTCAATGATTCCCATTGCCATTGTCGGATTCTTTTTCAAAGACCAAGTAGAGGCAATTTTCGGGTCAGGACTGCTTATCGTAGGCATAATGTTGTTTGTTACAGCCTTACTGTTGGCTTTTTCTTATTTTTGCAAACCCAAACAAAAAGAACAAATATCAGGTTGGCATGCTTTTGTAATTGGCATAGCCCAAGCCATTGCCGTTTTGCCGGGGTTAAGCCGTTCGGGAACAACCATAGCCACAGGTTTGTTGCTCGGAAACAAAAAAGAGAGATTGGCTCAATTTTCTTTCTTAATGGTAATTCCCCCCATATTAGGAGAGGCTTTGCTTGATATAAAAGAGATTTGGGAAACAGGTTTTGCCACCGCAATGAACAATATTTCCGCACTTTCAGCCATTGTGGGATTTATCACCGCTTTTGTTACAGGCTGTTTGGCTTGCAAACTGATGATAAATATTGTCAAAAAAGGAAAATTGATATATTTTTCAATCTATTGCTGTTGTGCCGCAATTGCAGCGATAGTTTTATATTTTGTCATGTAAATAAAAACAAAACGTTTTATTTTGTTTCAAGTTTATTTTTTATTTTCTTCACCCAAATCATATCTTGGTTATAGGAAAAATTTCGGATTTTGTCCAACATTTCCAATGGAGAAGAAGCAAACAACAACAAATTGAAGTGTTGTTCTGTCAAAAAGCCTTCTTTTACAAATGTTTTCAATTGTTCTATTTGATGCTTGTAATATTCATTTATATTCAACAAACCCACAGGTTTTTCGTGCAGGTGGAGTTGTGAAAAAGCCGCCATTTCAAAAAATTCGTCCAAGGTACCCAAACCACCCGGCAACGCAATAAAAGCATCGGATATGGCAGCCATTTTAGTTTTTCTTTCACTCATATCTTTTACGAATATCATCTCCGAAATGCCCTTGTGTCCTACTGCGTCCATATTGAAAAATTCCGGAATAACTCCGATCACTTTCCCGTTCAAACGCAACATTTCATCTGCCAAAATGCCCATAAGCCCAATACTTCCGCCGCCATAAACCAAAGTATGACCTTGTTCAACCATTAATTGTCCCAAATCTATAGTTGCTTGTCGGTAAACAGTATTATTACCGCATTGTGAACCGCAAAAAACACCGATATTCATATTTTTTAATCGTTATCGTTAGTTATTGATTCTACATCTATTTCGGTTAGACTTTCATCTTTGGTGTATTTGGTATTGACAATCGCTTCTGAAATATTGATAGCATGGTCGCCAATTTTTTCCAACAAGGCGAAAAGACTGCTGTAAACGATACCTGTCTGATAATTATAATCGTTGTTTTTCAACGATTCAAGGTGTTCGTTTCTTAATTTGTCCCTGAATTGGTTTATTTCTTTTTCCTTGTCCAAAGCCTTGGTTATATCCACAGTTTTGTAAGGCATACTCATATTTTCCTGCATAATTACCAGACTTTCTCTGACAATTTTGAACATTTGTGTGATATTTTCTCTCATTGTTGGAGTGAACCAAATTTTTTGTTCATTTTTTTGGTCTATCATTTTCGCCAGCTGAAAGTTCTGGTCTCCAATGCTTTCCAAATTATCAACAATACGAAGCATACCTCTTATTCTTTGAGCGGTTTCGTTGCCAAGCCCATCACCGGTTACTTGAGTAAGATAATTTGCAATTTCAAATTCCATTCTGTCGGAAATTTCTTCGTAATGTTCTATTCTTTTCAACAGATTGTTGTATTCTTTGGCTTCTTTAATATTAAGTAGGGTTGGAATAAAATCATACATAAACACAATACGCCGAGCATAAACTTGCAGTTCCTTTTTTGCCGATTCCACGGCAATTTCACCCACTTTTATAACACCCGATTCTATATAAGTTAATTTGAAAATATCTTCATCATCAGGTTTTTTCTTGATAAGCACATTGGTTGCCGCTTCTATTTGAGGAATAAACCAAACAAGCAACAAAGTATTTATAACATTGAAAAATGTATGGTATACAGAAATACCTATAGGAATAATAGCGAGGTCGGTGTAGGGATTTGCCCCGAACCAATCTTCTGTAAGATTGGCAATTGCACGTGTGGAAGGATAAAATATAGGCAAAACCCACAACATACCTATTACATTGAAAAGCAAGTGGGCACGTGCGGCTCTTCGTGCAGAAGTGTTTCCAACCATAGCAGCCAAATTGGCCGTGATTGTTGTTCCGATATTCTGCCCTAAAACCATAGCAACAACTACCTCAAAAGCAACATCAATAGGTATTGCCCCTTGTGTACACAACAACATGGACAATGCCAACATGGCACTTGAGGCTTGTACAACCATGGTGAGAATGGCACCGATAAGAATAAACAAAAGCACATAAAGAAAACCGATATGTTGCGAACCTGCAGGCAACAAATGCTCAAACCAGCCGACAAAAGTCGGATTGTGTGCCAAATCTATAGTTTCGATTGTTGTTTGTAAAAACTGAAGTCCAAGAAACAATAAGCCAAAACCGATAAAAAACTCACCCCATGTGCGTATTTTTTTGGAACGCAACAACATCATTATAAAGCCAAGACCAATAATGGGAATAACGGGAAGCCCGTATTTCAACCCCAAAAGGGCAATAATCCATGCCGTGAAAGTGGTTCCGATATTGGCTCCCATAATCACACCTATGGCATTTGTCAATTGTATCAGACCGGCATTAACAAAACTCACCACCATAACCGTTGTGGCCGATGATGATTGTAGGGCTACTGTTACAACAGTACCGGTTAATATCGCTTTGAATCGATTGGAAGTAAAAGAGGATAGTGTCTTGCGCAATCCGGAACCCGCAATACGTTGCAGGGCTTCGCTCAAATAAGACATTCCAAACAAAAATAAGGCTAATGAACCTATTATTTGGGCAATTAAAGATATAATTTCTGTTGTACTCATCTAAAAAATTTTCGCAAAGAAACAATTTTTTATAAAAGAAAAGACATCTGTTTTGTAAATTTAATAATTATTTAACATTATGAAAAACAATTATCAAATCCAACAAAATAGGTATAATATAATGTTTTGATTTTCTTTTAGAAACTGAGAGAAACTCCTAATCCGTATCTGGAGACTCCAAAGTTGAGCGAAACATCTGTTTTGCTATATTTAGGAGCATACTTGCTATTGTATTCATTACACGAAGATACTCTCATTTTTTTGAATGCCACAGTATAGAACGGAATGGAACCCAGACATAATAAAGTACCTCCGCCCAACATGGACATAGCCCCAATTAAAGCGGTATAATCCTCTTTAACACCATGGTCATTATAAAGCAACCACAATGGACTGAGTACTATACTACAAAGACCTACCGTAAGAAACATCGTACCTGCTATACCCAAAGCATTGCCTTTTTGGTACACGCTATAAGCCTCCGGAGCATATTGCCGTATATATGCGACATATTCTTCTGTCGTCATTATGTTTTGAGGATTCTCGCGAATGGTTTTTGCCAATTCCACCGAACTCATACTTCCTACACCATCGCCAAAAAGAAAACCTGAAGAAACAACAGTGGAACTACCCAAACCATAACCATTAATTTCACCAATATTGCGGGAAATATAGCGAACCTCTCCTGTCATATATCCCGAAGTTTGTTTCTTGGGTTGAGGAGCAGACGCTTCTTTAAAAACATCTACCGTACCGTTTTCATAAACAATGGAGGAAATGTCCGCCTTTTTCATCGTATAAACAGGACCTTCCAAATTGTCAAATTTCTTATATTTGACATCATTTTCACCCACTTCACTTATTTTAGCGGAAATTTTTTGTGCGTCTTTGGTAATAATTATGTCTTGTGCTTTCACAAAATTGAAGCAACACAGAACAACGAAAATAATAAGAACATATCGTTTCATAACTACAAAATATTTATGTTTTTATTTTGCAAAGATATATCTTTTTTTTATATTTGTTCTCAAAAAATAAAAATATTAACTTTCTATTTATTTTGAAACCCCACTTATTTTTTTGCATAATGACAAGCATTGCAACCTTCACAGGAACAACAAGCACCTCCGCAACAAGAATTTCCCTTTTTCCTGTTTTTTATACAAATCCATACGGCAACTATGGCCGCCATAAGTATCACTATCAAAACAACAATACTTTGCCAGTTCATATATTTTTCTTCTCTGTTAAAATTTATACCAAAGCTGTAACTGTCCAATAGGTGATAAGAGCAAAAAGCCAAGCCAAGACACACTGGAACACCACCACAAACAAAGCCCATTTGCCTCCCAATTCTCTACGTACAGCAGCAATGGCAGCAACACATGGAGTATACAACAAACTGAATATTAGCATAGAAGCAGCTGATGCAATGGTCAAGGCGTCTGTTAAATTTAACACTTCCATGGTTGCCACCACACTTTCTTTTGCCAAAAATCCGGAAATCAAAGCGGTAACAGCCCGCCAATCGCCCAAACCTATCGGATTGAAAACAGGAGCAATCAAACCGGCTAACCATGCCAACATACTGCCTTCTCCGTTTTCCACCATCTCAAACCTGAAATTGAAACTTTGTAAAAACCAAATAACAATGGTAGCCACAAAAATAATCGTAAAGGCTCTTTGACAAAAATCTTTGGTTTTGTCCCACATAAGATGAAGTGTATTTTTTGCCACTGGCATACGATAATTGGGCAATTCCATTACAAAAGGTGCGGCTTCGCTTTTTGTACCAATGTGTTTGCCTATCAAAGCAACTATCACACCTATAATGATACTCAACAAATAAAGACCTATCAATATCAAACCTCCATGTCCGGGGAAAAATGCCGCCGTAAAAAATGCAAAAATAGGAATTTTGGCAGAACAACTCATAAATGGAGTCAGAAGGATAGTTTTCAGTCTGTCTTTTGCAGACGGCAATGTTCTTGTAGCCATAACAGCAGGCACCGAACAGCCAAAACCTATCAAAAGCGGCACAATACTACGCCCCGACAAACCCAAACGTCTCAACAAGCTATCGGTAACAAAGGCTATACGAGCCATATAACCGCTATCTTCTATCAAACTGAGGAAGAAAAACAAAATGACAATAATAGGAACAAAACTGAGCACACTGCCCACTCCGCCAAAAATAGCATCAACAACCAAAGAAATCACAACAGGACTCATTTGGGCTTTTCCCATACCCGTTTCACATACGCCTGCCAACCAGCCAATACCTTCATCTAACCCATCTTGAAGCGGGGCACCTAACAAGTCTATACTCATCCATATCACCAAACACATTACAAGTATAAAAATAGGAATGGCAGTCCATTTGCCCGTGAGTATTTTGTCTATTTTCCGGCTTTTGAGTGTTTCTTTGCTTTCTTTTTCGACTTTGAATACCGTTTGTTCACAAAGACTATGTATAAAATCGAAACGCATATCTGCAATGGCAGCACTACGGTCCATGCCACGTTCCTCCTCCATTTGCAATAGAATATGTTCCAATGTCTCTTTCTCGTTTTGCGACAAATTCAAGGCTTGAAGAATACTTTCATCGCCTTCCACCAACTTGCCGGCGGCAAAACGTATAGGCAAGCCCGCTTCTTCGGCATGGTCTTCAATCAAGTGCATAATACTATGCAAACAACGATGTACGGCTCCTCCGTCTTCATTTTTGTGACAAAAATCCTGACGTAAAGGTTTTTCTTGATATTTGGCCACATGCAGAGCATGTTCTATCAATTCATCAACACCTTCATTTTTTGATGCCGAAACAGGAACAACGGGAATGCCCAATATTTTTTCCATTTCGTTGATACGAATGCTTCCACCATTGTTTCGTACTTCGTCCATCATATTCAATGCCAAAACCATCGGAACATCTAATTCCATCAGTTGCATAGTAAGATACAAATTTCGCTCTATATTGCTGGCATCTACAATATTTATAATTGCCTGCGGTTTTTCTTCTATGATAAAATTTCTTGATATAACCTCTTCAGAAGTATACGGCGATAGTGAATAAATGCCGGGCAAATCCACCACCTTTGTATTGGCATGTTTTTTTATACTACCTTCTTTGCGTTCCACGGTTACGCCGGGAAAGTTGCCCACATGCTGATTGGAACCTGTCAGTTGGTTGAAAAGTGTTGTTTTACCACAATTTTGTTGCCCTGCCAAGGCAAAAACAAGTTTTGTACCCTCCGGCAAGGGGTGTTCTTCTGCCTTGGAATGATACTTGCCCGATTCCCCCAGTCCGGGATGAGAATTATGTTCATGCAAAGAATCGCGATAGGCTTCTTCTGCTTTTGTTTCAATGTTTTGTTTTCGTTCCGACACTTTGTCTTCGTTCAAACTCACTTGAATCTGTTCCGCTTCAGACAAACGCAACGAAAGAGAATATCCGTGTACACGCACTTCCATCGGGTCTCCCATCGGAGCATATTTCAATATCGAAATTGCTGTACCGGGAATAATCCCCATATCCAACAAATGCTGCCGCAATGCACCCTGCGAACCGACCGCTGTTACAATAGCCTTTTGCCCTATTTCCAATTCTTTTAATGTCATATCAATTATATTTTATAGAATATACAAAGATAACATGTTTTATTTATATTTTTTATCCCTATTTTTAGTGATTTTTTTTGCCCTAAAACTTACTACAAAATACATATATATATATATTTCAATTATTTAATAGACTTATATTATTTTTTTATCCCCTTTTATAGGGATACGAAAAAATTTATACAAAAAAAACACATATCACACTTTAAAAATGAGTACCTTTGCAAATACAAACCAACAATAAAAACAACAATATGGTAAACAGATTCATTTTAAACGAAGTTTCATACTTCGGACCCGGTTCCCGCAAAGAGTTGCCCGGTGTTGTGGCACGCCTTGGATTCAAAAAGGCTTTGGTTGTTACCGACAAAGGTCTTATGCAATTCGGAGTAGCACAAAAAGTGCTTGATGTAATGAACGAGGCAGGTATAGCCTACGAAATTTTTGACGATGTAAAACCCAATCCTACGGTTTCAAATGTAAAAAACGGTATTGAGGCCTGCAAAAAAGCACAAGCCGATTTTATCGTGGCTATTGGCGGAGGCTCCTCAATGGATACAGCCAAAGGTATCGGTATCGTAATTAACAACCCTGAATTTTCCGATATAGTTTCACTTGAAGGAGTTGCCGACACCAAGAAAAAATCATTACCGATAATCGCATTGCCTACCACTGCCGGCACCGCTGCAGAAACCACCATCAATTATGTTATCATAGACGAAAGCCGTCAGGCTAAAATGGTATGTGTAGACCCTAATGACATTCCTTGCGTGGCTATTATTGATGCGGAATTGATGTATTCTTTACCCAAAAGTCTAACCGCAGCAACAGGTATGGACGCCATGACCCACGCTATTGAAGGACTTATCACCAAAGCCGCATGGGAACTTTCTGATATGTTTGAAATAAAAGCTATAGAAATGATTTATAAGTATTTGCCAATGGCAGTCAATGAACCTACCAATCCGATAGGCCGTGATGGTATGGCCGTTGCCCAATATGTGGCAGGAATGGCTTTTTCCAATGTCGGCCTTGGCGTTGACCATGGTATGGCACATCCGCTTTCCGCCCTCTTTGACGTACCCCATGGAGTAGCCTGTGCTATGTTGTTGCCAACGATAATGCGTTTCAATATGCCTGCCGCTATGGACAAATATGTGGAAATAGCCAAGGCTTGTGGCGTGTATAAAACGGGCATGTCCACTGCAGAAGCCGCAGAAGCCGCCTGCACTGCTATTGAAGATTTAAGTGCTCGCGTAGGGACAAACAAACGATTGGGAGAATTAGGTATTACTGAAAAAGATATACCTGCATTGGCAGAACAAGCCATAAACGATGTTTGTACTCCCGGCAATCCGCGTGAGGTAAGCAAACAGGATATTATTGATTTGTATCACAAAATCTTGTAAGATTTTATAATATACAAAACGGTTTGTTGTGTTTCGCAACTGCAAAGATAAACCTCAGGGCTGATATTTTGATATATCAGCCCTGTTTTTTCCTTTGTCCGAACGACTGCCATAATATGACAGCCCGACAGATTCATTTCCTCCTCCCTGAAGAGGGACTACTATAGGTGGCGAAGGAGTTTATTAAAATTTTCACCTATCTATTTCTATCTTTCCTCTATCTTCGGTCCAGCTTCTTTATGAGGTCGGCGTTCTGGCGGTATATAATCAGCACGGAAAACTTTACGTTGGGAAAGCAATAGCAATGCAGCGAGTATTGTTCCCAATACATCACATATTGTACAGGTAACCCATACCCCTGTCAGACCTACGCCACCCAAGCGGACAAATACCATCGGAATAAGAAACATCATCGGAATGAGAAAAAGCACTTGTCGTGAAAGGCTCGTAACAATTGCTATCCATGGTTTGTCTATACTCTGGAAAAACTGCGAATTGGTAATCGTAAAGGCAATCAAAGGCATCATAATATTAAGATAACGCATAGAGGGTACTGCAATAGCAATCAGTGCATCATCTGTCGTAAAAAGCCGAAGTATGATATGCGGAATGCATATAGCCAATATCGCCCCCAAAGTGCCTACAGCAATTGTCCATTTCATGGTCAGAGCAAAAACCTCCCGCAAACGATGGTTCTGCTTCGCTCCATAATTATATCCGGCAATAGGTTGCATGCCTTGGCACATGCCTAACATGAACATCACCAAAAAAGAAGCGTATGTATTCACAAGTCCGTATGCCCCGACAGCAAGGTCGCCGCCATTGGGTACGGCAAGCATATTGCCGTATCGGAGCAATTGTCTGTTGAGCAAAGCCACGACAAACGAAGCGGCAAAATTCATCAGAAAAGGACTAAGACCTATCAATAACACATTGCGGAATATATATAATTTGGGAACCCAAACATGCCGTTTGAAACGTATAAACGATTGAGGGGATACAAAATGCAACAAGGCTGCCATAGACATGATAATCATGGAAATAGTTGTGGACCATGCCGCCCCCGCTATACCCCAGCCAAAAACCACAATAAACAAGGCATCAAGCAATATATTCAATGTGGCACCGAACACAATTATCCACATACTTTTAGCAGGATAACCGCTCGCACGCATAAGACCTGTCAAATTTAAGGTCATAGTAGTGAAAAACATACCCGGCAAAACTATCTGCATATATTCACGGGCATAGGCTATTGTTTCCACTGAAGCCCCAAAAAGATTCAGAATATTATCCATAAAGATATATCCGCAACTGACAAAAAACATACCGAACAAAAAGGTCATCAACATACTGTTGCCCAATATTTTCTCTGCCCACCTGATATCCTTTCGCCCCAAAACAATACTCATTCGGGCAGAAGCCCCAACACCCACCAAAGAACCGAAAGCATGTATGATATTCATAACAGGCAACGTGATGGCCAGACCGGCAATAGCCAACCCGCTGACATATTGACCTAAAAATATTCTATCAACAATATTGTATATCGATGCCACCACCTGCATAACTACAGCAGGCAAAGCATATTGCCACAACAAATGCCCTATAGGCTTGGTTTCCAATTCTTTTGTCTTATCCACTTCGGGTTATTTCTCTTTCAGTTCAAGGTTGCAAAAATAAGCAAAATTCTACTATCTCCGACACTTTTATTGTACTTTTCGTTTCAATTTTATCTCCGCACTCTATATGTTCCGTTATGTTTTTCCAAATTCAAATAGGTTAAAAAATTTTCTTCATTAAAAACAGTATAATGTTCATAATATTTGTGAAACAAAGGCAATTGTTCCAAATCGCTACGCAAAATTTTATGGGTATTGAAAATGTGCCGGAACAACCAAGACATCAAATCACTGTTCAACATATCGGCAACTTGTCGGTTGCTCAAAGGAAAATTCTCATTTACTATAAATAAATTCGCACTATTGAGAATTAAGGATTGCCGTCTGTCGCAACAGCAGATTATACGATTGGAAATAAAACGATAAACAACCTTTTCTTCTGCATAATAAAAACTTATAGGAGCCACTTGTTGGCACCGCGATAAATCCTTGTCAATAAAATATTTAGGTAAAGAAAAACCGTTTTTTGTAATATCTTGCCCCCTATATATGGGAACACAATTTTCTTCTTTTTCTGTTTTTAATATATGTTTGTTATCCCCTGTAACTATACCTAATGCCCATTGGGCATTGTTTTGCAACTTATGATGTGGTAGGGAATACAAATATGATATGACATTATTATCTTCATTATTTGTTGTAAAATTAAAAATATGTTTTGGCAAAACATTATAATCCAATTGATTCCGATAATATTTTTGATTTTCACTTTCACAATCAATTTTACCATTAAGGGGTGCATTGGACAATATTAGAGAATGGGATTTTGTCAATAAATTCCCGAATTTCCCATAATTTGCCATTTTCAAAACATTGTAGTTTAATACTTTTTTTCGTATATCCTCAAATGATGCAACAAAATAAAACGACTCCGGCAACAAAAAACCCAAAATACCGTTTTCTTTCAACATATACAAAGAGGCTGCCAAAAACAAAGAACAAGTATCTACACTATTGCCTGTATGATATATGTTTGACCATTTGTTTTTATCTGCTTTCGGCAACTTTTTCCCCCACGGCGGATTTGTAAAAATATAATCAAATTTATGTGAAATTTTTTGACTTATGGAAAGAAAATCTTCACAAACGATATGATTGCATGCTTTGCCTGTCAATTCTTTTATTCTGTGTTTTGTAATGGCAACTGCATTTGCATCTATATCGTAAGCGTATATATTTTCTATTTTAAAACCTCTTTTTAATGCAGCGACAACAAAATTTCCACCCCCGCAACAAGGTTCTAAAAATGTTTTATTTGAAACATTTCCCTCTATACTTTGAAACATATCATCAACAATATGTTGGGGGGTATAATAAATTCCTTCTTTGTTCCGATATGACTCCGATAGAGAATGTTCATAGTCATTTGCTATTGTTTTTCCACATTGTTGGTTTTGAATCAAATCAACAATATGTTTTGATAATTCTATGTGGTCATGAACATCTTTGTTTTGCTTGTTGGCTCTTGTCGTTAGTTTGGTAACACCTATTGAATCGGACACAAAATTTTCAAAACTTGTATATAATATGTTTCCTTTTAAAGGTGACCGCAACAATCCTTCATGTATCCAATTTTTTATAGTCGGGACAGATACTCCTAATTGTTCAGCCACATCTTTTATGGAAATTAATGATTCGTTTTCTTTAACACTATCCAATATAGCTAATAATTGATGATTTATAAATAAACAACATATAAACGAATAAAAATCAATAATATTTCATTTACCCCAAAAGGGAATCTTTTGGGTTAGATTTCTTTTTTTGTAAAAATATTTTTGGATGTTTTCTCCACACATTTTCATTTTTTTTGTACTTTTGCATTTGGATTTCAAAGCGAAATCACGAAGCGTTATGCTTATCTTGCTGTTAGAAATGTGAGAAACTTCTAATTAATGTAATGCAAGAAATAGTGTAATGGTTTGCGCTATAGCGTGGACTGTTTGCTACATCTACATTACATAGGTCTTTTCTCACAACCTCTAACAGAAGAAGTGGTAT
>JAFZUH010000298.1 GCA_017618435.1 Bacteroidales bacterium
CATATTATTTAACACAAAAATTCAAAATAAAAAAGAATGATTTTTCAGCATATTTTGCATTTTAAGAAGAGAAATTTATTCTTTTCTCAAAACAAAATAGACAAGTGTAAGCAAGCAGACCAAAGCAGTTACAGCAAAAACAACCAAACTGTTTTCATTTGTCCAGTGGGTAACAAGAGAAAAAATGACACTCCCCAACAAAACAAAAACAAAGGTAACCAGATTCATATAAGCCAGCATTTCCCCGTTTTTGCGTCCTGTATCGGCTTTTTGAATCATAGCCAGACAAGGTATTTCAAAGCACCCGCCCATAAAAGCCAACACAAAAACCAAGCAGGCACATATATACACGTTCGGATTGAATAAGACAATTAATACCATACAAATTATCATACTCATCAATCCGGCATAAATAAGTGTTTTGTCATGAAATACACTGCCTAATTTACCTCCAATTGTACAGCCCAAAGCAATACCGATGGCCGCAACAGACATAACAATGCCCGCCATGGTGTTTGATTGTGCCAATGTCTGCGTACAATGCAGCACCAGATTCATCTGCAGCAGACCGCCCACTAACCAAAAGACAGAAACGCCAAACACCCCCGCATTGAGATTTTTAAAATTTCGGGCATATTTATACGATTGAATAATAAATTTTATGGGATTGGCTGTGGAAAAATCGTCTGGCACCCCCTCTTTGTCTTCTTTAACTTTTATGGCAAAACAGCACAAACAGCCTAAAAGAGCAAAAACAAAAAACAAGGCTCCAACGAGCAAACGATTGTAATGGTCAGACAAATAGGCCGCCAAGCAGGTACCCACCAAAATGGCTAAAAAAGCCATCGTTTCAAAAACGCCACTGCCGAAATTAACTTTCTCTTTTCCGCCAATATCTCTAATCAAGCCATATTTCGAGGGAGAATACATACAACTTTGTATGCCCATCAACAGTACAGCCAACCAACCCAGAAACACAGATTCTTTCCAAAATGCCACAAAAGCAAGCATAACAATAGGAAACTCCGCCAGTTTGCAAACCCTGAAAACAGTTTGTTTGGAATACAGAAGGGTGATTTTTCCACTCAACGGAGAAAACAACAAATAAGGTATCACCAAGGCAGCCGATATGGCTGCAATCAACTGCGATTGGCTCAACCATGAAGGCAAAGACCACATTACCGCCACAAATACCAGACAGTGTTTGATAAAATTGTCATTGAGAATGCCCCAAAAATTAGCGGAAAACAAATAAAACCAATTGCGTTTTTGGGTATTCATTTTATGATGATTTTTCTTCATGAAAAACCTCCAAGTTGCAAGGTTTTCCATTTAATATATCAAAACGGAGAAAAGTAATTGCCTGATGAAAACCATAATGTCCCGCCGCCCCGGGATTGATAGCCAGCAAATTATATTTTTCATCATAAAGCACTTTCAGAATATGCGAATGACCGCAAACAAAAATATCCGGACGGTATTCCTTTATTAATTGTATAGAACGGGAATTGTATTTGGGCGGATAGCCCCCGATGTGCATCATCAACACCTTCAGGGTTTCAACCTCAAAACAAATATGTTCCTTTGTTTTCAAGCGAATATCTTTCCCGTCAATATTACCATAAACGGCTTGCAGGGGCTTCATATTTTGCAGAGCAGTATAAACATCTATATTTCCAATGTCTCCTGCGTGCCAAATTTGGTCACAGGGAGCAAAAAAAGATGCTGTTTGCGGATGCAGAAATCCATGCGTATCGGACAATACCCCTATTTTCATATTGCCATTTATAAAAAAAGTTGCCCAAAGGCAACTTTTTATTTTTTATTCAACTTTCTTTATTTTCATTTCAACACGGCGGTTCGTTTGTCTTCCCTCATCGGTATCGTTGGTTGCAATAGGTTTTTTAGCACCATACCCCTTGAAAGTCAATCGTTTTGCCGATATACCATGAGCAACCAGCCAATCAACCACGGCTTTTGCTCTGTTGGTGGACAATTTGTCATTATAGGCATCTGTACCTTTACTATCGGTATGTCCGCTAATTTCTATTTCCATTTTAGGATATTCTTTCATCAATCCCAATACGTTTTCCAATTCTTTGTTGGATTCTTCACGCAAACTATATTTGTCATAATCAAAGAATATATTGTTCAAAACAAATACGGTATTTTTCTCCAAAGCAGTCATTGCAATATTTTTGGAGATTTTTCCTTTTCCGCTTGGCGTAGTGAAAACATCTTCCGAATTCATATATTTGTCTTTTGTCAGAGCAATATTGAATGTTGTCTTTTCCGGCAAATTCAATACAATTTCTCCATTTTCATCGGAAGTGCCTGTTATCATAAATACTTGACGTTTAGCTCCATCTATTTGTTCATCTTTGATATAAGGCATCAAATCTTCAGGAACATCCACTTCATCAGACAGAACACCCTTTATTGTAGCATTTGCTCCTGACAACGGTTTGCCGTCTTTATCTACAACCTTCGTGGTTAATTCGGCAAAATTATGTTGAATAGTAGTCGGGTCTAACAATGTTACATGATAAATATCCAAGCAACCGACCCCGTCTATACGATCAGATGTCAGATACATATCTTTACCGCTTTGATTAACGATAAATGAAGTTTCATCACCGATAGAATTGATAGGATAGCCAATATTAACAGGTTTTTCAAAGGATTTTTTACGGGTTTTCACATAAAATATATCGTATCCGCCCATACTGTTTTCATTGTTTGAAACCAAATAAAAGATAGTTTCACCTGCCAATTGGTTTTGAGTGAAAAGCAATTCATCGTAATCGGAATTGACATCGGTTACTCTTGTAACGTTACCCCATTTTTCTTTTTGCGGTTTGCCTTTTTTGGTTTGTTTTAAAGTTCTTGTAATTTTGTAAATATCAAAATCTTTTGCTTGGTCAGCAGAAACTTTCTTTTGTTGTTTTGGAGTTAGTGTATAAAAATCTTTAGGGCAATTGCTGGCAAAATATATTGTATTGCCATCGTCTGCATAAGTTGC
>JAFZUH010000299.1 GCA_017618435.1 Bacteroidales bacterium
GAAGCAGTAAATATTAATAATGAACATCCCGATTCTTTGATATTGGAGATAGAAAACATCCCTTGCGGAGGAGGTTCAGGAACGGGCGACAGCATTTATTCCGCCCGTCCGCATTTGCCGGACAATGTCTATGCCTGCATGAGTCCGTGTGACTGTGAGGATGAATATCTCGAAGACCTGCGTACGGATGCGAGATGGGGCTTTTTGCACAGCGGCAAAAATAAATTACGCAGAATACTGATATATTCAGGCGACAGCCTTGCCCGTAGTTACAGTTTTTGCTATGGTGCCGATGTGTTCGGTCGGGCACAGCTGCAAAAAATACGCCAATGGAATGCGGACTGCTCCGGAGAATCGTGGGACCATGATTTGAGTTATTATGAAGACATTCCCCAACAATTTAGTGTGTCGGATTCCGTTACGGTAAGCAATCCTGCAAGTTCTATTCGTATTTCGGAGAAAAGTTGTAAAAATAAAGAGTTGAACTTGATATCCAGAAAATTGCAAATAACACCATCTTTATTAGGCAGCAGCCGGACATGGAATGCGGGCATAGGCGGCGGTTTTAACATCGGCTTGGGCAAAAATGTGATGAATCAGGAAGTGACGTTGGAGTTAAATCTCGGCGGAGGCGGAAACTGGGGCAAGGGATTAAGCACTTTAACCGATGTCAACGGAGACGGCTTGCCCGATGCGGTGTATATTAGAAAAGACAGTGTCCGTTATTGCCTGCAGACGGCAGACCGGCAATTCGGCAACGAGCAATTTTTAGGAGTAAAGCGATTTTTAAAGGATTACTCCACCAATATCCACGAAAGCATCGGTGCCAATTGCATTGCTCACGGCAGTTTGGGCTCGGAACAGAGCAAACATGTTACCAATGTTTATTTTACCGACCTCAACGGGGACGGTTTGTTGGACATTGTTGACAAAGGGCGTGTCAAAACGGTGATGCAGGGATATAAACCGCCTGTTATCACTGTGGACACCAATTGTTCAGAGATAAGCATTTGCCAAGGCGATGCTTATCAGGCAGACGAGATAGTCCTTCCCGACTTGGACTACGAGGAAGAGCATCCTTTGCCGGAATTGCAGCCCTACGACATGGTAAGGTTTTTTGTCAACCAAGTATGTGACAGAGCGATGCAGATATATGCCCCTGTACAATTTTTGCCTTTGGGGCAAGGGGCGGATTCTTTGGAAAAAGATACGGTAATATTGAGCATAGAATATTACGACACCAGTCGTTCTTTTGTTGTACAACAAAAAATGCTCACATCCGACGACCTGTCCCTTGACTGGTCGGGACCTTTGTTAACATCCGGCAATCCGAATCTGACAAATGAAGCACGGGATTTTTTCTTTCAAGGGGTCAATACTTGCTACTATCCCACATCAGAATGTGTATTTTTCTTCAGAGTGCACCCGTACAACGGTCGTCCGATACGCCATTTGTTGAGTTGGGATCCGCAGATAAAATACAGAAACTCATGCAACAGTACGGAAGATGTCTATTCTCCGCACAATCTGCCTGCAGGAGCACAATTGTTGCAGTCGGACGGAACTTTTTACTGCCCTTTTAGAGGAAAACTCCATATTAAATATGAACAAACTCTCAATTCTACTACATTGCCGACAGGGCAAAATATAAGTTACACTTATTCATTGTCTTATAATAATGTAATTATTGCCAACCATCAGCTTGACGAAAATAATTCCACCATACAATATGATACGGTTCTTTCGGTAGATACGGGCGTTGTGCTGACATTTTCTGTCCGTAGCAACGATATATGGGAAAATATGCATCTCAACCAATGGAGACCGAATGTTTACTATGACTCCATTTGTATAGATAATGTAATGACTGAAGTGTTGGACTATGAAGAAAACAGTAGCGACACCTTCAAATATTTCAATTATTATCCTGTGCCGAAATATGACATTTCCGACCAACTTTTTTATTGTGTTTATCATTCTCCTTCTGTAGCAAATGAAAACATGTTTGAACTTCAGGCAAACACTACTTTGAATATTTTAATAGATTTTCAAAATCAAGTGATAAATGGTCGTTACACGCTGTATTTGGTTGGCGACCAAGGCGTGCTGTACCGTTGCACAGGTACTGTCAATTCAAGCAATATCTCTGAGACAGCAAGTATCTCCAACGGCTATAATGGACCATTGTGGTTGGAGTGTGTGTTTGACGGCATTCCTGCCACTTCTTTATCATATAATAGTTTTATAGATGGTTTTAATTGTATATGTGTGATATATGATTCGTCAAAAAGAGTCAGCCATCCCTTGCACAAATCCATGTACGGACAATGGGGACAATTCCAATACAAAAACGAAAACAATGAAAATCTTATAGATACAAATTTTTTTGCCAAATGTGGCAAGCAAGATACAACAAGGCTGAAAAGCTTAATAAGTCAAATGATGTTTGACAGTACCCAATTTGCCCAATATGACACAACACAATATAGTTTATGGAGAAACGAAGTTACTGACATTTTTAAACTGCTGCCTTTGACTGCCAACGGGGAAACACGGCGTTACGAGGGCGTTTTTCCCAATAGTTTTATCCAAGACGCCATCATCGGCATAGGCTATCTGCCCGACATTACGGAATGGTTGTCGGACGATGAGGATGCAGACATGCAGGCAGAGCCCGCCGCATCCGATGAATTGAGAAATTCTGTTTTGCAAGATGTTTCCACAAGAGGAAGGGCTTCCCGAAGCGGGGGGAAAGGTTGTTTGCTGAACAAGGTGAGCCGCAGCCTCAATTTCAACGGCAATTGGAGTGCGATGGGAATGGGACAGAGTGCAAGCAGAAGTATTACCTATACCACTAACGATGTCATGGATTTAAACGGAGACGGCTATCCCGACATTATTCACGATGGAATGGTGTATTATACCAAGCACAAGGGGGTGAACTGGGATTTTTCATCTACTTCTTCCATTTTTTCTGAAAACAACCATTTGTCAAAGAATTACAGCATCGGCAACAATTTTTCCGCGGAACCTGTCAAGACGGTTATCGTGCCGAATATCAGAAACAAAGGGATGAGGACGGTGATTGACGGCATGCCGGATATTTCCGGAGGACATACCGCATCGGAGGACAGAGTGGAACACACCCTTGCGGATATCAACGGAGACGGTCTGCCCGACTTGATTTACCGCAATAATACAGTGCGAATCAACACCGGCTATGGCTTCCTTCCTGAAAAAACATGGGCAGGTTTGTCGGAGATAGGCGTCAGCACCGGCACCCTGCAAAACGTAGGCGTCGGAGACGGCACCACCTTATTTGCAGGAGCAAGCACAGACCCCAAACAGCCTTTAAGTGAATGGCATGCAAGCATCAGCGGCGGCTTGAGTTTGAACAAGGCCCAAAACGAACAAATTACAATACTTTTGGATATCAACGGAGACGGTCTGCCGGATTTGGTGCACAAAAACAGTAACGGCAGCATACAGTACCGCCTCAATACGGGTATTTCTTTTGACAGCATTTGGCACACATGGTACGGACAAACGCTACAAGACTGGAGCACCTCGCTGACCATAGGCGGCAATGCGGCATTGACGGGCGGCATTACCTATATGGGAATTAAACTCTGCGGCAGCGTAGCCGTGAACGCTTCCTATACCAAAAACAGCGAGGAGGTACAGTTCACGGACTTTGACGGAGACGGTCTGCCCGATATGCTTTCCATTGATAATGATGACAACTTGTTTGTCCGCTACGCCCGCCTTGGCCGGACGGGCCTTTTGAAAGCGGTGGCAAACCCTTTGGGCGGCAGCATTGTGTTGGACTATGAAATGACAGACGCCAATGTCTTTCACTCCCGCCGTTGGGTGTTGAAGGAAGTGAAGCTATCGGACGGTCTCCCCGGTGACGGTGCCGACACCCTGACCACCCGCTACGGCTACCAATACGGCTATTACGACCATGCGGAAAGGCGTTTCCTCGGCTTTGCCAAGGTCAGCACCTTTGAAATCAACACTAACGGCGACACCCTCCGCACCACAGAACGCTTTTTCGCCAACAACAATGTCCACCTTGCCGGACAAATATTGGCGGAAGTGCTCTACGACAGCCTGCACCGCCGTTATGTACAAACCACCCACCAAATCAGTTTGGACACCTTGAACACCATCGGCGGAGCCGCAAGGGTGTTCCCAAAACTTTCCCGCACGCAGACCTGCTATTTTGAAGGGCTTCCGCAGGCACCTGTCACCAAAATACAGACCTTTGAATACGAAAACACCTACGGAAACCTTGTCCGCCAGAGCGAAAGCTCCACCGACCAAGACTTGATCATAATGGACATCAGTTATCATAATAGCTTAAGTAATTACTGCGTTAACATACCAAAAAAGGTTGAAATAACAGGATATCGCAAGCGTGAGACTGAAATTGACAGCATAGGTCATATTATTTCAATACATGACTATTACGACAATACACACTATCTGACCACCCGCATGGAATACGATTCCTGCGGAAATATCACCGTGTTGCGGAGCCCCAATACCGCCACGCATTATGCCTACGATGCCGTAGCTCACACCTATCCTGTTTCCGTTACGGACACTTTCGGCGTGGCATCCTATATGCAGGATTATGATTACAGGTTCGGCGTGCCGAGAACTATTATAGACCGTGCCGGCAACCGCATGGAATACACTTTGGATGCTTGGGGCAGAACCCTCACCGTACGCGGTCCCAAAGAAATTGCCGCCAACCAACCCTATACCCTGCGTTTTTCCTATTATGGTACAGACGCGGCGTGCCACGTCCCTTCAACAAAAACAGAACATTACGACCCGCAGCACCCCGCCAATCCTATCAAAATATATACTTATTGCGACGGCTTGGGACGCATAGTGCAGACCCGCAAGGAAGCCGCCGTCAACGGCGTGGAAAAATTGGTGATAAGCGGCTTGCAGCAATACGACGCCTTGGGCAGAGCGGTAAAAAACTATTATCCCGTGGAAACCACCCTGCAGGACACGGCTTTTGCCTTTGTTGCGGACAATATTGCCCCCGCCACGGTGGTGTATGACGTGTTGGACCGTCCTTTGCTGCAGACAGCTCCCGACGGCAGCAGCACCGCCTTCCAATACGGCTTTGACGGCAGCCACCTGGGCAAAATGCTGTTCAAAACCACCACCACCGACGCCAACCACCATTCCTCCGTTGAATTGAAAGACGTGAACGGCACACCTTGGGCGATAAAAGCCGCAGGACAGCCTTTTGTCTATTTTAATTATAATCCCGTTGGTGACAACACAAAAGTGTACAGTTCACAATCCAACGACTGGGAACGTAACTACACCTATGACCTCTTGGGAAGAAAATTAAGTTATACGGAGGGTATGCTTGCAGAATCCTTCACATATAATGGCAGTAACTTAGCCACTCACACCCAAAGCTGGGTGGAAAACACGCAAACCGCAAGCAAAACCACCCATTATCACTACAACGCCCACCGCTTGGACAGCGTAAGCTATGATGACGCTTTAAGCACCATTTACCATTACGACCAATACGGACGAGTGGATTCCCTCTACGATGAAAGCGGCGTAATGTGTTATGAGTACGGCAATATGGGAGAAGTTACGCAAGAGACAAGGATTTACGCCCTGCCGTTCCTTGCACAACCCGTTGCTCTGACAACACAGTTCCGCTATGACTCCTGGGGGCGTGTGGACACCCTCATCTATCCAGATGGGGAGATTGTGAAGTACCAATATAACTGCGGGGGACAATTGCAAAGCATCACCAACAATAGCAATTACAACTATCTGGATAGTGTAACCTATGACAAGTTTGGAGCAAAAACCAGCCAAAAATATGACAACGGATTGAAAACCAACTATACGTATAACAATATTACTCGCCGTTTGTCTTCCATACAGACAATGGATAACAACGCAACCTTATCTTCTATAGGTTATACTTATGATTTGGTGGGTAATGTTACCCAAGTAGCAAGCACCTGTCCTTGGCTTCAAAACCAAAGTTTTACGGAAAACTTTAGCTATGACAGCTCCGACCAACTAACCGCAGCACAAGAAAACCAAAACAATGGTTACCAATTAGCTGTAAACTATGGTAACTGGGGCAAGATAATGCAATATAACCTTGCCCAAACGGACATGTTGAACAATGTGACAGAATCTAAAAGCTATGCTAACACGTATGCCACACAAAATAACTTGCCTACTACACAAACCTTGTTTGCTCTTTACCAACAAACAGGCAGCGAGGATGTAACATTCACCTTTGGTATAAATGGCAGTTTGAGAAAAAGAGAAGTGCAAACTCCTAATCCTTACACAGAATATTACCTCTTTAACTCTCAGAGCAACCTTAAAGCCTATAGCGAAGATGCAATAAGTTTTGCTTACTACGGTTACAATGCCGCCAACACCAGGACCTACAAAATAAGCCTGAACAACACCAATGTATGGATAAACGGACAGCCGCAGGAACTGCACATGCAGTTGCAGCAAGCCACATTCTATCCGAATCCTTACCTTAATTTTGATGCTTTTGGCAATTACACCAAACATTATTACAATGGCACAGAACGCATTGCCAGCAGATTGGGCGAAAACAACTTTTTTATAGCCATTGCAAACAATACTTACTTGGAATCCCGCAGACAACAGGCTGAACAGCAGTTTTTAGAAGACATACAAGACCTTATCTCAGAGACCCCGCAAATAGACATGCCCGCCATGGCGGACGCCCTCTCCTTACAACCTACAGGAACGGCGAATGATATTTTCTATTACCATGTAAATCATTTGGGCTCTACCTCCTTTGTAACCAATAATAATGCTACAATCACACAAGGATTCCTTTATGCTCCGTTTGGGGAAATTACAACGGAGTTTGATGCAAGTTTTGGAAACAATGTAATACCTAAATACGCATTCAACGCCAAAGAGTTGGACGAAGAGACGGGAATGTATTATTACGAGGCAAGGTATTATGCTCCGCCGGTGTTCACGAGCAGGGATCCGATGTTCGAAAAATACTTCTGGATGACACCGTATGCCTATTGTGCGAATAATCCTGTGAATCTTATTGATCCTAATGGAATGTGTGCAGAAGATCCTCCTTCGTACTATATGAATTCCCAAGGTTTTTGGATAGAAGGAGATGAAAGTTTTGGAGAATATATTGGCAATATTGCTCCAAACACTGATAGATACAGATAACTTACAAAAATAGGAGGAAAATATTATCACAAAAACACTTCTAATTTATTCGCTAAAATCGGGAATGCTCTTGGTGGAAATTTTGTAGAACATAAACCTTATAGTAGTGCTGAAGAAAATTTAAATTCAGAACTTCTTTCAACAGCTATAGGATATGGAGCTTTTAAAGTAGGAGGTGTTGCAGTTAACAATCTACTAAAAAAAGTAGGAGGTTCTCTATGGAAAATGTCTCCTTTAGAGAGAGGTTTTGAATATGAAGCTAGATTAAATTTAAAAGGAGCCATGAAAAGTCCTAATTTTCCTGTAATTGATGCCTTTCATAACGGAGTAGCAACAAGTATTAAAACATTAGATTTGGGGGCTAAATCTTATCAAAAAAATAATGCTGTATTTAACAAATTGATGGGTTATATTGATAAGTTAGCGAGTTTTAAAAAAGCGACCTGGGGAGATGACATGGTAAAAGAGTCTATGATTCGTAAAAGAGTTTTAGAAGTTGGAATTCCTCGTGGTGCAACTTCATCTCAAGTTAAACAGATGAATAATGCAATTAAGTATGGAGAAAGTAGAGGTGTTAAAGTAAATATTAGAGTAGTATATTAATGTGTTTAAATAAATTATTTTATGAAAAAATTGAATTTGGTTACAATGTTTGAAAACCTATTTAGGAAACATAGTGATAATAACAAAAAGTTGAAAGAAAGCAAAAGGCTTATTTCAATATATAAAACAATGAAGCATTATGCGATTCTTACTGCATATCAAACAGAATCAGGAATATGGCTTTTTAGTGATCCTGTTTATATACTTTCTTTAGATATCACAGAAGAAGAATTTGCAAAAGTAATATCAGATGGATTAGCACATAGTCGTTCTATTTCAGAAAAAGAGGAAAATATTTTTAGAAGTAACAATAAATTGTTAAAAAGGATGAAAGAAAGATCGTGGAGTAATCTATACAAAACCTCTAAATCTTGCACCATTGAAATTGAAAATAATGAAATAATAATTGAACCTTGGATTTTATCTAGTACACAGAGAGGATTAGTATCAGATGAGGAAAGGGTTGTTAAATTAGAGTTTTCTAAGTCAAACTATGTGGATGTTGCTCAAATAGTTATTGATATATTAACTTAAGGACATCTCTAAAAATAGATAAAAATTTAAGAATCAAACAAAAAAAAACACTATCTTTGCAAAATGAAAAATAGGAACAACATGGTACTAACGCTTAACGGCCAACCCCAAC
>JAFZUH010000300.1 GCA_017618435.1 Bacteroidales bacterium
CGGGGGTGAGGTCATTTTGCAATTTTCAATTTTCAGTTTTCAGTTTTCACCTAAAAAAATGTTATCTTTGCAAATAAAATATAAACACACATTATTTAAGAATATGAAAGTCGCACTTATTACCGGCATTACAGGACAAGACGGTTCCTTTTTGGCCGAACTGTTATTGGAAAAAGGCTATAAAGTTCACGGAACTTTGCGCAGAAGTTCAAGTTTTAACACTGGAAGAATAGAACATCTTTATTTAGACGAATGGGTCAGCGATATGAAAAGGGAGAAAAAAATCCAACTCCATTATGCCGACATGACCGATTCCTCCTCATTGATTCGCATCATTCAAACCATTCAGCCCGATGAAATATACAATTTGGCCGCCCAGTCGCATGTAAAAGTATCTTTTGAAGTACCCGAATACACCGCCGACACCGATGCGGTCGGTACATTGAGGTTGTTGGAAGCCGTCCGTATGCTCGGTTTGGAAAAAAAGACCAAAATCTACCAAGCCTCCACCTCCGAACTGTACGGAATGGTGCAAGAGGTACCCCAAAGCGAAACCACCCCCTTCTACCCCCGCTCCCCGTATGCCGTAGCCAAACTCTACGGATTCTGGATTACCAAAAACTACCGCGAGGCGTACAATATGTTCGCCGCCAACGGCATTTTGTTCAACCACGAAAGCGAACGCCGCGGCGAAACTTTTGTTACCCGCAAAATCACCTTGGCCGCCGCCAAAATAGCACAGGGCTTGCAGGAAAAACTCTATTTGGGCAACCTCTCCGCCCAACGCGACTGGGGCTACGCCCGCGACTATGTGGAATGTATGTGGCTTATCCTCCAACAGGAAAAAGCCGAAGATTTTGTCATCGCCACCGGCGAAATGCACTCCGTGAGAGAATTCTGCACCAAAGCATTCGCCGCCTGCGGCATCAATCTGGAGTGGCACGGCTCAGGCATTGACGAAAAAGGCATCAACACCGCAAACGGAAAAGTACTCGTAGAAGTCGACCCGCAATATTTCAGACCGACAGAAGTGGAACAACTGTTGGGCAACCCGACCAAGGCCAAACAAAAATTGGGCTGGAACCCTACCCAAACCTCCTTTGAGGAACTTATCAACATTATGGTACGCCATGATATGGACTATGTAGCCAAACAACACAAAAAATAATCACCCATGAACAAAGATTCCAAAATATATGTGGCAGGACACCGCGGATTGGTGGGCAGTGCCATTGTCCGTTGTCTGCTTAACAACGGATTCCACAATATCATCACCAAAACACATGCCGAACTGGACCTTCGCCGCCAAATCGAAGTGGAAAAGTTTTTCCAAGACGAAAAACCCGAATATGTCTTCCTCGCCGCCGCCAAAGTGGGCGGTATTTTGGCCAACAACACCTTCCCCGCTCAATTTATCTACGACAACCTGATGATAGAAACCAATATCATTCATGCCGCTTATAGCAACAAGGTGAAAAAACTCCTCTTTCTCGGCAGTTCGTGCATTTACCCCAAAATGGCTCCGCAGCCTATCAAAGAAGAATATCTGTTGAGCGACTATCTGGAAACAACAAACGAAGCATACGCCATCGCCAAAATTACAGGTATAGAACTCTGCAAATTCTACCGCAGACAATACGGCTGCGACTTCATCTCCGCCATGCCGACCAACCTCTACGGCATAAATGACAACTTCGACCTCAACACCTCTCACGTCTTACCCGCTTTGTTAAGAAAATTCCATGACGCCAAAACCAATCACCAAAAAGAAGTGGTTTTGTGGGGAACGGGCAAACCCTTGAGAGAATTTATGTTTGTGGACGATTTGGCAGACGCTCTGCTGTTCCTTATGCAACATTACAGCGATGAACTGCATGTCAATGTGGGTACGGGCGAAGATATTGCCATCGCCGATTTGGCGGCTATCATCAAAGAGATTGTCGGCTTTGACGGCAACATCGTTTACGACACCTCCAAACCTGACGGAACCCCAAGAAAATTATTGGACGTTTCTCTCCTGCAAAACTTGGGTTTCCATTACAAAACCGATTTGCGTACAGGCATAAGCAAAGTTTATCAATGGTATCTGGACAATGAAACGGAGATAAAGAAATAATCCCGCCCTTGCCTATCTAACAACAAAAGTTTTTGTATTATGCAATTCATCAAACATTTCATCTTAAATATTCTCATTCTACTTTACAGAATACCTCTCGGCAAATGGATAGGCAAACAAAAACGCAAAAACGCCATACTTGTCATGCGTACCGACCTCATCGGCGACTGTATCATCTGGCTTGACAGTGCCAAAGAATACAAAAAACAGTTTCCCGATGCTCATATCGTTTTGCTGTACAACAAAGCATGGAAAGATTTGGCACTGCAAATGCCCTACTTCGATGAATGCATTCCTTTTGACGGCAAACGGTTTATGAAAAGCATAAGATATTATTTCGTTTTGCTCAAACAAATCAACGCCTATCATTACCAAAAGGTGTTTAACACGATGTACGCCCGCAATTTCTTTATACAAGACTGGATTGTCCGCAATGTCAGTGCCGACGAAAAAACAGGATTTGGCGGCAACTACACCAACACCAACAACACCCTTGCCAAACTCACCTCCAACTTTACCAAATACAACGCCAAATTGTATAACATTGCCAACAAATGGTACGACAAACTCATCGTTGCCGAACAAGGCACCAAAATGGAACTGCTCCGCAACGCCGAATTTATTCAGGGCTGCCTCAACCCTGCATTCAAAGCCGACTTGCCTGTATTTCCGTTCGAGATAAAAGCAGACAGCAACATGCTTTCGGAAAAATATGTCGTTTTTGCACTGGGAGCAAGCACGCCCCGCAAGGCATGGAATATAGAAAAGTTCGCCGCTGTCGCTCAAAAAATATCACAGCGGTATTCCATCGTATGCTGCGGAACCCAAAACGAACGTATATTATATTGGCAGATGAAACAACTGCTTGCACCCAATACCAATATTATAAACCTGTGCGGAAAAACAACGCTGACAGAATTGTTCGGCGTGATAAAATACGCCCGGTTTGTCGTAACCAACGACACGGGTACTTCGCATATTGCCGTAGCCACCCAAACGCCGTCTGTCGTCATATTGGGAGGCGGACATTTCGGTCAATTCCACCCCTACCCAACCGATATAATCCAAGAAGTACACACACACACACACCCACCGGACTATCTGCCAATGGTTGTTTGCAAACCTATGGAGTGCTACCATTGCGGCTGGATATGCAAATATCCTTTGCAAAACGGCAAATGGAAATGTATTGCTGACATAAATACAGATGATGTGATGGAAAAGGTTGATATATTACTTAATCGTCTCAACAATGAAAACTAAAAAACTTTGGGTAATTCCAATCATGCTGTGTTGCCTGTGTGCCTGTTCCAAAAAGGCTAAGATACAAGGCGAAATAACAGGTATGGGAACCCAACGCACTGTCTTGTACAAAGTGTTGCCTCAGGAAAAGGTTATAGAAGACACCGTTTTATTCGTCAAAGGCAAATGCAGTTTCACCGTTCCGCAGGAATCCATCGGCGTGTATATTCTGCAATTTGAAGACACAAGTTTTGTCTCTTTTATTGTTCAAAAAGGCGATATGGTAACCTTCTCCGCCGACAACAGCAATATCAACCGCAGCCTGCAAATGGAAGGCAACGAAGAAACAATGCTGCATTGGCAATGCCGCAAAGCATTGTTCGCTTTTGAAGACAAGGTAAAAAATCTGTCCCAACAATTTATCGCCCAACATCAATATGCCGATGCGGACGTATATGACTTAAATCAGGTGATGTTACACAAATACGACTCTTTGTACGAAGAACACAGAGCCTATTTGGAAAACTTCATCAGAAACAATCCGGACAAATTGGCCGCATTGTTGGCATTTTATCAAGGTTTGGGCAGACGGACATTTTTTAACAGCCAAACGGACAGGGATTTGTTGGAGTTGATATATCAACACCTGCAACCTGTTTACCCGCAAAGCGAATATATTTTGGATTTAAAAGAACGATTAGGCTACGATGACTAAAAAAGAACGATATACATACGTGTTGGACTATTTCCGCCAACAACAGCCCAATGTAACCAGCGAGTTGCAGTTCAATTCTCCGTTTCAACTGTTGGTGGCAGTCATATTGTCCGCCCAATGCACTGACAAGCGTGTCAATGCGGAAACGCCCGCTTTGTTTGCCCGTTTCCCTGACGCAAAAACCATGTCTATGGCAACAATAGATGAAATTTATCAATACATCAAACGGATTTCCTATCCCAACAACAAAGCCAGACACCTCAAAGGTATGGCGGTAAAGTTGCAGGAAGATTTTAATGGAGTTGTCCCTAACGACATTCAACTTTTACAAACCTTGCCCGGCGTTGGTCGCAAAACAGCCAATGTTGTAGCCGCAGTAGCCTTCGACCAACCGACTATGGCAGTGGACACTCACGTCTTTCGCGTTTCCAACCGCATTGGCTTGGTCAATGCCAAAAATGTTTTGGAAACCGAAAAACAACTCATAAAAAATATTCCCACAAGCGATATAAGCACCGCTCACCACTGGCTATTGTTACACGGAAGATATATCTGCATGGCACGCAAGCCCAAATGTCCGCAATGTGCAATACAAAAAGCGTGTCTGTATTTTCAACAAACCCAACAGAAATAATGCAACGCTATTTTATACATTTGGCATATAACGGGAAAAATTATTTCGGCTGGCAACGGCAGCCCAAAGACATTTCCGTGCAGGAAGTGCTGGAAAACGATATATCCGTCTTATTAAAAGAACCAATAAGCATTGTCGGTGCCGGACGAACCGACACAGGCGTACATGCCAGAAATTTCTATGCCCATTTTGACACTTCTAACGATTTAAACGAACAGGATTGCCAACATTTAGCCTATAAATTAAATGCTTTCCTGCCCAAAGACATTGTCGTTTTTTCAATTTTCAAAGTGGACAGCCAAATGCACGCACGCTTCAGTGCCACCTCCCGCACATATCGGTATTATGTTTCGACACAAAAAAACCCGTTCCGACAAGATATGGCTTATAGCGTTTTGCAAGCATTAAACGTTGAACAAATGAACGAATGTTGTCAAAAACTATTACAATACAACGATTTCACTTCGTTTTCAAAAGTGCACACCCAAACCAACAACAATCTTTGCACAATAACATTTGCACAATGGCAACGCTTGCCCGACAACATACTTTGTTTTGAAATTACCGCCAACCGTTTTTTACGCAATATGGTCAGAGCCATTGTCGGCACTTTGCTCCAAGTCGGCAAAGGCAAACTGTCTGTTGATGATTTCTGCAGGATTATCGAGCAGAGAAACAGAAACGAAGCAGGTGAATCGGCTCCCGCCCATGCGTTGTTTTTAGAAGAAATCTCTTATCAATAAAGCATATCTCTCCCCTTTCAATTGTCCTTTTCTGCCAAAACAAACGCACTTTACAGAGAGCAACAAATCTGTTTGTTTCTTTTGCTATAGTATATAGTTTTGATTTATAGAATAAAAACAAAATTTTACAAAGATGGGCATTGATAAAGTTTTTTTTTATATCTTTGCATTGGAGAGATGGCAGAGTGGTCGATTGCGGCGGTCTTGAAAACCGTTGAGTGTAACAGCTCCGGGGGTTCGAATCCCTCTCTCTCCGCAGAAATCCTCACAAAAAAAACATCTTAATCCCCTTTCATTAAAATTAAAAACACCTAAACTCTTTCAGAGTTTTTTTCTTTTATATATTTGACAAAAAAAACCTGCATTCTATAAGGAATGCAGGACAATCAAAAATTCACTCTAAGACTAAAGTAATATCTTTTTTATTTTATAAACTTACATAAGCCAATTGCTTTATTTTTCCTCTGTAAATACCTTTTACGTCAAAAAATACAGCATTTGCTTTTGTTATCTTTTGGAAATATTCCTCCGACAAGTTTGCATAATCTTTATGATTAACGGCCAATACAACAGCATCGTAATCATTGCGAATGTCTTTTGCCAAAGCAAAACCATATTCATGTTTCAAATCATCGCTATCGGCATAGGGGTCAATCACATCAACTATTACACCGTAAGATTGCAGTTCGTGGATAATATCCGCCACTTTTGAATTTCTAATATCGCTTACGTTTTCTTTGAAAGTAGCCCCCATTACCAATACATGGCTGTCTTTGATATGCATGCCCAACGAAATCATTTTTTTCACTGTTGTTTCCGCTACGTATGCACCCATGTGGTCGTTGATACTTCTGCCTGATTCAATTATTTGAGGATAATGTCCATATTCTTTGGCTTTGAATGTCAAATAATAAGGATCAACACCAATGCAGTGACCGCCCACCAAGCCCGGGAAAAATTTCAAGAAATTCCATTTTGTACCTGCGGCTTCCAACACTTCAAAAGTATTGATGCCCATTTTATTAAAAATCAAAGACAATTCATTCATCAAAGCAATATTGACATCTCTTTGCGTATTTTCGATGATTTTAGCCGCTTCTGCCACTTTGATGCAAGAGGCTTTGAACACACCGGCTTTGGCTACCAAACTATATACGTTGGCTATATTTTCCAAGGCTTCAGGACAAGAACCGCTGACAATTTTTGTTATCGTTTGCAATGAATGTTCTTTATCTCCGGGATTGATTCTCTCAGGAGAGAAACCGACTTTGAAATCCACATTGAATTTCAATCCAGACAACTCTTCCAGAATCGGCACACAATCTTCTTCGGTGCAACCCGGATAAACCGTAGATTCATATACAACATAATCACCTTTTTTCAAATTTCTGCCTACCGAACGGGTTGCGGACAACAAAGGTGTCAAATCTGGCAAACAATGTTTGTCTATCGGTGTCGGCACAGCAACAATATGAAATGAAGCCTTTTTCAAATCTTCTTCATTGGAAGTGAAGATTATATCGCTATTGGCAAAATCTGAAGCCTCCAACTCATTGCTGGGGTCGATATGTTTTTTCATCAACTCCACCCGTTCCGGTTTTATATCAAAACCGATAACTTTTATTGATTTGGCATACTCCAAAGCAATAGGCAAACCAACATAACCCAAACCAATAACAGACAAGCAAGTATCTTTGGCTAACAACGCTTCATAAATATTTTTTTCTGACATAATTTAATAGCGATTTTCAGTAAAACAAATAAACATATTAATTTTTGCAAAATTACTAAAAAACAAAATACATTTTCTCAAAAAAATGCAAAAAGTATAAAAAAATTACATAATATTATTTTCTAAAAGTTTTTGATATAAGTCTTTGTATTGTTGTGCTACAACGGTCTCCCCAAAAGTATTTTTAACATATTTTTTCAATTCAGTGGCAGAAATATTAGAATGGAATCCCCAATCTATCCCTGCAGCCAAATCCGTTGAGGACAAATATTTGGCCAAATAGCCATTTTGTTTATGTAAAACAATATCTGTTTGTCCGCTATTGTCAAAGGAAACAGGCACACAGCCACAAAGTTGTGCTTCTATTAATGTTTGTCCAAAAGTTTCATACAAAGACGATGACACAACCACATTGGCAGCAGAATATATTGTGGACAACATTGTTTTGTCTGCAATGAAACCATAATAAGAATACGGAACAGGAATTTTGTCTAAAATCTCTTTATTATGTATCCCTCCAAACAACAGCAAACGTATTTGTTTTGGCTGATAATGATACTCTTCTGTCAATATACGAACAGCCTCTGCAAGATATTTGAAACCCTTTATTTCATTATCTATTCTTACAGCACCGAAAGCAATTAGATATGGTTCAGAAACAGACAATTTAACACGTGCTTCTGTTCTATCAAGAGGTGTCATTTGTGATAAAGAAATTACATTGGGAATAACCGTAACAGTATGATTGGAGGTTATGGAACTTTTTTTTGCCATATCTGCCAACCAATTGCTTACGGCAACATAATGCAATGTCGGCTGCTGTAATCGTTGTTTCTTTTCCTTAAAAACCGATTGGGAAAGGTCTTTTTCTTTTTTGCTGTTCAAAAACGGACATGCTGCACAAGAGGATAGAAATTTCAAACAAGTATAAGAATAATGACAAATTCCTGTACATGACCACATATCATGCATCGTCCATACAATAGGCTTGCCTAAACGGGTTAGTTTTTCAATGTCTTTAACAGATAGAAAACCACAATTTATCCAATGCAAATGAATAATATCCGCTTCTTGTACCAAAGGGTGCAGACTAATATCTGTCCCCGTATTGGCAATAGAAACTCTAAACAAATCTTTTCTTTTAATATGGCTATTCACAAAAATGAGCAATCTTTCCCAAACAAAACGCCACCGATTCAATAGTTTTTTCC
>JAFZUH010000301.1 GCA_017618435.1 Bacteroidales bacterium
AACCTGCAAATATTTGCAGGTTCCTTCTTTTTTATTAAGTTTCAATAGGTTAATTGTTGCAAAAAAGAGGTTGTTTTTTCTTGTTTTTTATGTCAAAAAAAATCGTAACTTTGCAAGTTTAAACAGAAATATTAATTGTCTAATTTGAAAAAATAAACGGAATATTTTTATGGCGACAAAATATAATGAATATAAGCAGTTGAGTCTTACTCAAATAGGAGATGAAATCCGTCAATATTGGAGCGAAAATGATATTTTTTCCAAAAGTTTGAAACTATCAGAAGGCAACACTCCTTTTGTGTTTTTTGAAGGACCTCCTTCTGCCAACGGCAAACCGGGCATACACCATGTTATGGCTCGTAGTATCAAAGATATATTTTGTCGGTACAAAACACAAAAAGGCTTTTATGTGAAACGAAAAGCGGGTTGGGATACGCATGGTTTGCCTGTAGAACTGGGCGTGGAAACCAAATTGGGTATAACCAAAGAAGATATTGGCAAAAAAATCTCTGTTGATGACTATAATCGTGCTTGTCGCGAAGAGGTGATGAAATACAAAGACCTTTGGGACGAATTGACCCGTAAAATGGGTTATTGGGTGGATTTGAATGAACCATATATCACATTTACAAATGAATACATTGAAACACTATGGTTTTTGCTTTCTGAATTATACAAAAAAGGCTTGTTGTACAAAGGTTATACCATACAACCGTTTTCTCCTGCAGCAGGAACAGGTTTAAGTTCTCATGAATTGAATATGCCGGGTTGTTATCGTGATGTAAAAGATACAACTTGTATTGCAATGTTTCGCTTAAAAGCAGGGCAAAATCTTCCTTTTGGAACAGAGATGCAATCTGAAAACGTCTATTTATTGGCTTGGACAACAACACCTTGGACATTGCCTTCAAATACGGCTCTTTGTGTTGGTCCGAATATAGATTATATTTTGGTAAAAACTTATAATCCTTATAGTGGACAAATTGTTCATGTTGTAATTGCCAAACCATTGTTAAACAGTATTTTTCCTGCAGAAAATGCCGATATTCCATTTGAAGAATACCAACAAGGCGACAAAAAAATACCGTTTCAAGTTATTGGTAATGAAGTTAAAGGAAAAGATTTGAAAAATCTTGCTTATGAACAATTGATACCATGGGTTAATCCGGGTGAAAATGCTTTTCGTGTAATTCTCGGTGATTATGTAACTACAGAAGACGGTACCGGTATTGTTCACATTGCTCCGACTTTTGGTGCTGATGACGACCGTGTAGCAAAACAAGCGGGTATACCTCCTCTTGTAATGACAGACAAAGACGGCAAACAACAACCGATGGTGGATAGGTCTGGCAAATTTTTTCTGATAAAAGATTTGAATCCTGATTTTGTCAAAAGCAATATCAATATTGATTTATATAAATCTTTTGAAGGCAAGTATGTAAAGAACGCTTATGACCTGCAAAAAACAGAAAAAGACCCGACTTTAGATGTAGATATTGTGGTTATGTTGAAAACCGAAAACAAATTGTTTAAAAGCGAAAAACATACTCACAGTTATCCTCATTGTTGGCGAACAGACAAACCTGTGCTTTATTATCCTTTGGACAGTTGGTTTATAAAAACAACTGCACTGAAAGATAGAATGATAGAATTGAACAAGACTATTAATTGGAAACCCGAAGCTACAGGTAGCGGTCGATTTGGCAATTGGTTGGAAAATTTGGTGGATTGGAATTTGTCTCGTTCCCGTTATTGGGGAACCCCGCTCCCGATTTGGCGTACGGAAGACGGCTCTGAAGAAAAATGTATTGGAAGTGTCGAACAACTTCGCAACGAAATAGACAAAGCGGTAGAAGTTGGATTTATGAAAGAAAATCCATATAAATCCAACAATTATAACGATTTTGACTTACACAGACCTTATATTGACCAAGTGGTTTTGGTATCAGAAAAAGGGCAAAAAATGATGCGAGAACCCGATTTGATAGATGTTTGGTTTGATAGCGGTGCAATGCCTTATGCCCAATGTCATTATATGGGGAAAGAAAATCAGCTCAATGCAACGAATTTCCCTGCTGATTTCATTGCCGAAGGTGTAGACCAAACAAGAGGATGGTTTTTTACACTTCATGCAATTGCAACAATGATATTTGACAAAGTAGCGTATAAAAATGTCATTTCCAATGGTTTGGTATTGGATAAAAATGGCAATAAAATGTCAAAACGGTTGGGCAATGCTGTAGATCCTTTTGAAACAATAGAAAAATATGGTCCTGATGCTACCCGTTGGTATATGATAACCAATTCACAACCGTGGGATAATCTTAAATTTGATGTGGAAGGCATAGATGAGGTCAGCCGTAAATTTTTCGGCACATTGTACAATACCTATAGTTTCTTTGCTTTGTATGCCAATATAGATAATTTCACTTATGCGGAAAAGGAAATAGATACTGCTAAACGTCCTGAAATAGACCGTTGGATTTTGTCGGAATTGAACACATTGATAAAAAATGTGGATACTTATTACAACGATTATGAACCGACAAAAGCAGGTAGGGCTATTCAAGAATTTGTAGATTCTTATTTAAGCAATTGGTATGTAAGACTTTGCCGCCGCCGTTTTTGGAAAGGCGAATATTCCGAAGATAAAATATCGGCTTATCAAACACTTTATACTTGTTTGGAAACCTTATCACAATTAATGGCTCCAATTGCTCCGTTTTTTGCAGAACGTATGTTTTGTGATTTGAACAATGTTACCCGAAAAATAAACGTAGAATCGGTACACCATACAAAATTTCCGGAAGCAAATGAAACATTGATAGATAAGGAATTGGAAGAAAGAATGCAATTGGCACAAAAAATTTCTTCTATGGTGCTTTCGCTTCGGAAACGCAACAAATTACGTGTTCGTCAGCCCTTGGCAAAAATTATGATTCCTGCGGCAAACGACCATTTTATCGCTCAGATAAATGCTGTAAAAGAATTGATTTTGAGTGAAGTGAATGTAAAACAAATTGATTTCTTAACAGAAGAAAACAATATTTTGGTAAAGACCGTTAAACCGAATTTTAAGACTTTAGGGCCTAAATACGGTAAAATAATGAAATCCATTGCTATTAAAGTAGCGACTTTGTCCCAAGAGGAAATAGGACAAATAGAACAAGAAGGACAAATTGTTTTAACGGTTGAAAACCAAGAAGTTGAATTGCAGTTAGCAGATGTGGAAATTTTCACCCAAGATATTCCGGGGTGGATTGTGGCCAATGAAGGTAATTTGACCGTAGCCTTGGATATTGTTTTGAATGAAGAACTTATTATTGAAGGTTTGGCAAGAGAAGTTATCAATCGTATTCAAAACTATCGTAAAGACAGTCAGTTAGATGTTGTTGATAAAATATGTGTTCAGATAACAAAACATCCACAAATGGAACAAGTTTTGGCATTGTTTGGACAACATATCGCTTCAGAGACTTTGGCAGAACAAATTGTTTTGGTAGAAAAAATTGATGCTGAAGACAAAATAAGTGCAGAATTGGTAAAAGATTTGACTGTGGAAATGTTGATAGAAAAAGCATAAGCAATGACAATAGCACATTCATTGTGGTTTTTGCCTTTATGCATATTGGCAGGCGTAGTTTATGCTGCAATATTGTATTGGAAAACAGACAGATATGATTTTCCGCAGAAGGCAAAAATTGTTATGGCAATATGCCGTATGTTTGTGGTTGGTCTGATTGTTTTTTTGCTGTTTAATCCAATGTGGAAAAATGTGCATAAAGAATTGGAAAAGCCTATTGTTGTTGTTGGTATTGATAATTCCCAATCTCTTGTTTTGACTGATAAAGCCGATTATTATCAAGGTGATTTTCAAAACAAATTGCAACGTTTTTTAGCACATTTGGATAAAAAATATACCGTTGAAACCTATCTGATAGGCGATAGTTTGAAACAACATGTCCGTATGCCGGATTTTTCGGACAAAAAAACCGATTTGGCAGACTTTTTTAACTATGCCAATGCTTTTTATTATCATCGCAATGTTGGGGCTTTTGTGCTTTTGTCAGACGGCATTTTTAATGATGGAGCTTCTCCTGTTAGTGCAATCAAATCCCAAGCAACACCTGTTTATGTAATGGCAATGGGCGATACAAGTGTAAAACAGGATTTGAAAATTGCCAAAACCAATTATAATAAAAAAGTGTTCATCAACAATGTTTTCCCTATCAAAGTGTTGGTACAAGCCGAACAATTGAGTGGAAAAAAGACAAAAATGACCGTTTTTCAAAACAAAGAAAAAATTTTTGAAAAAGACATTAATATTAACAACAACAAATTTCAACAATGGGAAAATTTGAGTATTGAAGCCAAAAAAGCGGGACTTTTGCATTACCGCATAGAACTTTCGGAAGTAGAAGGGGAATTGACCAAAGTGAATAATGTTGCCAATATTGTTATAGAAGTATTGGATAGCCGTAAAAAAGTGTTGGTAATTTATCGCTCTCCGCATCCCGATGTGTCTGCTTTGACTGCGGCGTTGCAAACATCAGATGTTTATCAGGTAGAAAGTTTTGCTGTAGAAAAATTTTCGGGCAACTTATCCGCCTTTGATATGTTGGTTTTACATGGTTTGCCTTCGGTAGATTTTCCTGTCAGATCATTGATAGACCAAATGTCAAAGTTGGAAATGCCTTGTTTTTATTTTATTGGAAAACAAAACAATTATTTGTTATTCAATCGACTGAATGCCGGAGTGCAAATCAATAATGTTGTAACCCATCAAGAAAATGAAGTTACGGGAGTGTTGAATACCAACTTTTCAAATTTTTCTTTAACTACACAAAATGAAGATATACTATCGTCTTTTCCGCCTATGAAAGTGCCGTTTGGACAATATAGTTTGGCTCCAACGGCTTCCGTGTTGTTGTTTCAAAAGGTCGGCAATGTAAAAACAACTTATCCGTTATTGCTTTACAATCAAGGAGAACAAGCGAGACAGGTTGTTTGTTTGGGTGATGGATTGTGGAGGTGGCGTTTGCACAATTTTTTACTTGCGGAATCTCATGACCAATTTAATGAATTGATATTAAAGTCCTTTCAATATATGGGGACCAAAGCAGACAAAAGTTTTTTCCGTGTGGAAGCAAAGTCTGTTTTTTACGAGAACGAACCTGTTGTTTTTGAGGCAGAACTATATAACAAAAATTACGAATTGACTGTCGATGCAGATGTCAGTTTGGATTTAACAGATGGAGAACAACATACTCATCATTTTATTTTTTCCAAAGAAAGACAACGTTTTTCACTAAATATTGGCCTTTTCCCGTCCGGGGATTATCATTGGAAGGCTTCAACAATGTATAATGGGGAAAAATATATCTTATCGGGTTCTTTTATTATTCAACCTATTAATGTAGAAGGAATAGATTTAACTGCCAATATGCAGATGTTGAACAATTTGGCTACTCAAACAAATGGACAGATGTTTGCTGATACCGATTTTGATGGGATTGAAAAAGCGTTGGAAAATAATGAACAAATTCGTCCTGTTGCCCATTTCCAAGAAAAGTATCTTCCTTTGTCGGAAAACATTATGATATTAGGTTTAATAATGCTTTTATTGACAATGGAATGGTTTTTACGGAAGTTCAACGGAGCCTATTAGGCAAAACAAATTTTGACCATTTGAACATCCTAAACGCAAAAACAGCCTACTTTTTGACCATAGACCTTTTTTGTAGACAATAGTGAAGATATTTTCATAAAAAAAGGGGAACAATTTTGTTCCCCTTTTCAATTTTAATAATTGGATTTATTTTACCACTTGGATTTTTTCAACTCTGGTATTTTGTCCGTTTTGCATTTTCAAGATATATATACCGCTTGCCATATCGGATACGTCTATATCTTGGTTGCCATTCACATTGTTGATAGTTTTTACTCTTTGTCCGGTAATGCTGTAAATGTTAATGTCTGCATTGTTTACATTGTTGATGTGCAGTATGTTTCTTGCCGGATTAGGATAAATTTTCACTTCTTCCAAGGCGTTTTCTACAATACCCGTTGTATTTTCAAATGTAAATGTCATACAATTGTTTGTCGGATTGTCTGCAATAGGAGTTTCGTTATAATATGTAACCTTGTAGCAATAGTTGTTGCTGCCCCATTGGGTTAATCCCGGTACGATTACTTGTTCATCAACGAAGAATGTTTCTGAACTATCTTTAAGTAAAGCAATGTTTAAGGTAAGTGTCCAAGTATTTACTTGAGTACCGTTTTGACTGATTGCAACTTTTATGCTGTCTCCTGCGGACAAGTCTCTTGCAGATCCGTTTTTGATTTGAACGGCTGCCCGATAATTAGCATCAATAACACTGATAGTTGCCGGATTGGTAAGCAAGGAGTCGTCCGTTGATTGCATAGATTGTGATTTTGTCAGCGTATTGTTTTGTATATCATACCAACCTGCATTGGTAACTGTAATATCTGTAAGCGGAGGAAGAACTTTAGTAAATGTAAATATCATACAATTGTTATATGAACTGTCCGTTACAGGAGTTTCGTTGTATCTTGTTACTTCATAGCAATAGGTATTGTCACCCCATTGGCAAAGAGCGGGCAATATAACGTATTCGTTAATAGTGAAAAGAGTTGAACTGTCTTTTGGTAAAGCATTTTGAAGAGTTAATGTTCTTGATAATGCTTGTGTTCCGTTGACAGTATAGCGTACTCTTATGCTATCACCGGCATTCAAGGTGTTTGCAGTTCCGTTGGTGATTTGAAGAACCACAACATAATTGGTATCAAGATTTTGAATAGTTGCCGGATTGGTAAGCAATGAATCATCGGTTGTTTGCATAGAATGTGTTTTTGATAGCGTATTGTCTTGTTTGTTAAACCAACCAACATTTGTTACGGCAATGCCTGCAACCGGTTTTTGGAATGTAAATGATATACAATTATTTGTAGGAGTATCTGCTACAGGAGTAGTGTTATATTGAGTTACTTCATAGCAATAAGAGTTTGTACCCCATTGGGTAATACCGGGTACTATCAAATATTCATTCAAGGTAACAACGGTAGAGCTGTCTTTGAGTAAGGCCTTATTTAAAGGTACAATCCAAGATGTCAATTGGGAACCATTGTGTTTGATGGCAACTCTTATGCTGTCGCCTGCTGCCAAGTCTGCATTTGTTTTGTTGGTAATCCAAACGGCAGATTTATAATTGGAAGCAAGACTTTGAATTCGAACAACACTTCTGAGCAACAAAGAGTCATCGGTTGAAGTATAAGTAAGACCTTTTGTTATTGTTTGATTTTGTGTATCATACCATTCTGCATTGGTAACGGTAAGACCTGTAAGCGGTTTTTGGAATGTAAATGATATACAATTGTTTATTGTAGTATCTTCTACAGGAATATTATTGTATCTTGTTACTTTGTAGCAATAGGAGTTTGTTCCCCATAAGGTAACACCCGGTACTATCACTTGTTCATTTAATGAAATAGAGGTAGTACTGTCTTTGAGTAAGGCTTTGCTTAACGTAATTGTCCAAGTTGAAATTTGTGTTCCATTGTGGATAATGGCAACTTTTATGCTGTCGCCTGCTGGTATGTCTGCACCTGTGTTGTTTGTAATCCAAACAGCGGATTTATAATTGGAAGCAAGACTTTGAATTCGAATGGGATTTCTGCGTAATAAAGAATCGTCAGATGAAGTATAGGTAAGGCCTGATGTAATTGTTTGGCTTTGGGTGTTATACCAAGCGGCATTGCTGACCGTAAGACCCCTAACAGGTTTTTGGAAAGTAAATGATATACAATTGTTAGTTGTGCTATCGTAAGCAGGTGTATCGTTATGTCTTGTTACTTGATAACAATAAGTATTTGTTCCCCATTGAGTAAGACCGGGTATTATCACATATTCATTTAAGGTAATAGTGGTCATACTGTCTTTCATCAAGGCTTTACTTAATGTGAATCTCCAAGTTGTTACGTATGTTCCATTTTGTTTAACGGTTACTCTTATACTGTCGCCTGCTGGTATGTCTGCACCTGTGTTGTTTTTTATCCAAACAGCGGATTTATAATTGGAAGCAAGACTTTGAATTTGAACATCAGTTCTGGAAAGCAAAGAATCGTCGTACGAAGTATAGGTAAGTCCTGTTGTAAGACCACCCGATTGTGTGTTATACCAACGAACATGAGCGACATTCAGACCTTGAAGGGTTTTTCTGAAAGAAAATGTCATGCAATTGTTTGTAGAACTGTCAGATACAAGAGTATCGTTGTATCTTGATACTTGATAACAATAGGTATTGTCTCCCCATTGACAAGAATGAGGCAATATTATCCATTCATTTACAAAGAAATAAGTGGAACTATCTTTTGGCAAGGCTTTAGACAGAGTTAATTTTCTTGTAAGAACTTGGGTTCCATTGATAGTCATTTTTACTTTTATACTATCGCCTGCAGCCAAATTGTATCCTGTACCGTTTGTTATTTGAAGGGCTACATAGTAATTTGTATCAATGTTTTGGATAGATCTTTGATATTTGATAAGCAAAGAATCATCTAAAGAATACATTGTATGTGTTTTTGACAACGTATTGTCTTGTTTGTTAAACCAACCAACATTGGTAACTTTAACGCCTTTCACCGCTTTTTGGAAAGTAAACGACATACAATTGTTGGTTGTAGTGTCTGCTATAGGTGTTTCGTTGTGTCTTATTACTTTATAGCAATAGTTGTTGACACCCCATTGTGTCTGTCCCGGTATGATGAGACGTTCGTCTATTGTGTAGTTTGAGGTACTGTCTTTCATCAGGGCTTTGGTGAGAGATACTTTCCACGTTGTAGCTTTGTTCCCATTAATAAATGTTGCCACTTTTATACTGTCTCCTGCAGGTATATCGGCTCCGGTATTGTTTGTTATCCAAATAACGGAACGGTAGTTTGAGACAAGGTCTTTGATGGTAACCACATTTCTGTTAAGCAGGGAATCGTCAGGAGTGGTATAGGTAAGTCCTGTTGATGCGATTTTTGTTATAGTGTCGTACCAGCGTGCATTTGAAACAGTTAGGTCTTGAGGTGTGTTTATTTTATTAAAAGTAAATGTAATAGTGTTGTCGGTTGAAAAATCAGGTATAGGTGTACCATTATATTCCACTATTTTGTAGGTAATGTTGTTGGGACCCCAATTGCAGATATTGGGAGCGACTACATATTCATTTGCTGAAAAATTTATAGTAGTAGCATTTTTAAAAGCAAATGGAAGCGAGAGAGTTCTTGTTGTTACTAGATTTCCATTGATATATGTAGCCACCTTTAGACTGTCTCCGATAGCAAAGTCAGCACCTGTAGTGTTTGTTAACCAAACTTTTGCATTATAATTCGGTTGAAAATTTGAAACCGTTGCTTTATATTTGATAAGTATAGAATCTTCTTCATAACAAGAGTAAGACAAATTGTTGGTTACAGTGCTGTCTGTCAGGTTGTACCATTTTGTATTTGAAACGTAAACTCCTTTTTTGAAAAACGCAAAATTCATGCAATTGGCAGTTGCTGTGTCGGTAACAGGAGTTGTGTTGTGGGCTATGACTTTATAGCAATAATTATTAACTCCCCACTGTGAAGCCCCATTTACCAATAGATATTCATTAAAGAAAAAATATTTTGAACTGTCTTTTTGTAGCGTACTTGTTAGCCTGATAGTTCTTGTTGCAACTTGTATTCCGTTCATACTGAACGCGACTTTTATGCTGTCTCCTGCAACAAAATTGTTGGCGGTATTGTTCTTTATCCAAAGAACTGTATAAAAGTTAGTGTCATAGTTTTGAATTTGAATGGTTTGTTTAATCAAATTCGTATCCGTAGTATAATACGAAAGCGAGGAATAGACATATCCGGATTGGTTATTGTACCAACGGGATTTGGAGACCGTTTGTGCTTGCACTAAACCTAAACAAGCAATGGTCATTAATAAAAGAATAAGTTTTTTCATTTTGAATTTATTTTAAATTAGTTAATTAAAATTTCAAGTTGCAAAAATATAATTTTTTTTTAAGAAAAGCAAAAAAATAAAAAAAAGAGAACAAAATTTGTTCTCTTTTTCAAAAAATTAATGTAAAATTTATTTTACCACTTGAATTTTTTCAACTCTGGTATTTTGTCCGTTGTACATTTTCAGAATATATATGCCGCTTGCCATGTCAGAAACATCTATATCTTGATTCCCATTAACATTGTTGATAGTTTTTACTCTTTGTCCGGTAATGCTGTAAATGTTAATGTCTGCATTGTTTACATTGTTGATGTGCAGTATATTTCTTGCAGGGTTAGGATATATGTTCACCTCTTCTAAAGCATTTTCAACAATACTTGTTGTTTTTTCAAAGGTAAATGTCATACAATTGTTTGTCGGATTGTCTACAATAGGAGTTTCGTTATAATACGTAACTTTGTAGCAATAGTTGTTGCTTCCCCATTGTGTTAAACTTGGTTTTATTACTTGTTCATCAAAGAAGAAAGTAACAGCACTGTCTTTAAGCAAAGCATTGTTTAAAGTAAATGTCCAAGTGTTCAATACAGAATTGTTAAGACTGGCTACTACTTTTATGCTATCGCCAATGGACAAATCTCTTGCAGAACCGTTTTTGATTTGAACGGCTGCCACATAATTTGCATCAATCTCGCCGATTGTTGCCGGATTGGTAAGCAATGATTCATCGGCAGATTGTTCGGTCAGTGTTTTGGTTAGCGTATTGTTTGTCTTGTTATACCAGCCTGCATTGGTAACAGTAATGTCTGTAACAGGAGGAGTTACTTTATTAAATGTAAATGACATACAGTTATCTGTCGGATTGTCTGTAATAGGATTTTCATTATGTTGGGTCACTTGGTAGCAATAGGTGTTTTCTCCCCAATGTATTAATCCCGGAATGATAATTTGTTCATCAAAGAGGAATGTTGTAGAGCTGTCTTTAAGCAATGCGGCAGAGAGAACAAATGTGCTTGTGTGTGCCTGTACGCTGTTGATTTTCAAAACTACTTTTATGCTATCGCCGGCGGCCAAATCTCTTTGCGAGCCGTTTTTGATTTGAACAGCAACTAAATAGTTCGTATCAATACTGCGAATAGTTGCAGGAACAATTACCAATGATTCGTTAGGTGTGGATATCATTTGTGCTTTTGTCAGCGTTTTGCTTTGCTTGTTGTACCAACCTGCATTTGAAACGGTAATGCCACTATCGGATAAGACAGTTTTGTTAAATGTAAATGTTATGCAGTTGTTTGTCGGATTGTCTGTTATAGGAGTAGTGTTGTATTGGGTTACTTCATAACAATATGAGTTGCTTCCCCATTGGGTAAGTCCGGGTACTATCAAATATTCATTTAAGGTGATAGCGGTTGTACTGTCTTTGAGTAAGGCATTGCTTAGTGTAAAAGTCCATGTTGTTAAATGTGTTCCATTGTGTTTGATGGCAACTTTTATGCTGTCGCCTACTGCTAAGTCCGTCCCCGTATTGTTTGTAATCCAAACGGCAGATTTATAATTGGAAGCAAGGCTTTGAATTCGAACAACATTTCTGGTTAGCAAAGAATCATCGGATGAAGTATAGGAAAGACCTGTTGTAACCGTGTTGTTTTGCGTGTCATACCAGCCTGCATTGGTAACAGTAAGACCTGAAACCGGTTTTTTAAACGTAAATGTTATGCAATTATTGGTTGTTGTGTCTGTTATAGGAGTAGTGTTGTATTGGGTTACTTTGTAACAATAGGAGTTAGTACCCCATTGGGTAAGACCGGGTACTATCAAATATTCGTTTAAGGTGATAGTGGTTGTGCTGTCTTTGAGCAAGGCTCTGCTTAACGTAATTTTCCATAAGGATATTTGAGAACCATTGTGTATTATCGCTACTTTTATACTATCGCCTGCAGCCAAATCGGTACCTGAATTGTTGGTAATCCAAACGGCAGATTTATAATTGGGAGCAAGGCTTTGAATTTGAACAGCATTTCTGATTAACAAAGAATCATCAGATGAGGTATAGGTAAGTCCTGTTGAGAGGGTTTGATTTTGGGTATCATACCAACGAACATTACTAACTGTAATGCCTGAAACCGCTTTGTTAAATGTAAATGTTATGCAATTGTTGGTTGTTGTGTCATTTACAATATTATTATTATATTGGATTACTTTGTAACAATAAGAGTTTGTTCCCCATTGGGTAAGACCGGGTACTATCAAATATTCATTTAAGGTGATAGCGGTTGTACTGTCTTTTGGCAATGGTTTGCTTAATACAAATCTCCATGATATTACATTTGCTCCGTTTTGATGTATGGCTATTTTTATGGTATCACCTGTTGCCAAGTTGGCTCCTGTATTGTTGGTAATCCAAACGGCAGATTTGTAATTGGAAGCGAGACTTTGAATTTGAACATCATTTCTGATTAACAAAGAGTCGTCAGACGAAGTATAGGAAAGACCTGTTGTAAAAGAACCTGATTGTGTATCATACCAGCGTACCTGAGATACATTCAATCCCTGCATAGCGGCAACTTTATTATAGGTAATTGTAAGTGTATTGCTTGTTGAAACATCTGTTACAGGAGTTCCGTTTACACTTACCACTTTGAAAGAAATGGTGTTGTCTCCCCATTGACACCAATTGGGGTATAATATAGTTTCATTTACGGAATAATAGGTTGTACTGTCTTTTAGCAATGGTTGTGTAAGCGTAAATCTTCTGTTTGTTAAATGTCTTCCATTAATATATGTAGCAATTAATATGCTATCTCCGACAGCCAAATCGCTTCCTGAAGAGTTTGTCAACCAAACTATTGTTGTGTAATTTGGGAAAAGGTTTGCGACATTTTCGGTGTATTTGACAAGTAAAGAGTCGTCAGCGGAAGAGTAGGACAATTGGGTTGCCATAGAATAATCACTTGTATTGTACCAACGTGCTGCGGCAACAGTAACCGTAGTTGCTTGTTTTTTAAACGTAAAATTAATACAAGCACCGCCGGCATCGGTAACAGGTGTTGTGTTATGGGCGACTGCCTTGTAACAATAGTTATTGGTACCCCATTGGTTATAGCCTTTTATCAATACGTAGTCATTTAAAAAGAAATAAGTGGTACTGTCTTTTTGCAAACCGTTCCGAAGGGTCAATTTCCATGTTACCGCTTGAGCACCGTTTATGCTGCTGGTAACTTTTATGCTGTCTCCTGCAGCGAAGTCATTGGCAGTATTGTTTTTTACCCAAATAACTAAATAAAAATTGGTGTCGTACCCTTGAATCCGAACATTGTACGTAAGTAGGGAATCATCGGTGGTTGTGTACGAAAGTCCGGAGTACATAGTGCCGCTTTGTTTGTTGTACCACACGGCTCCTGTAACCGTTTGTGCTTGCGATAGACCAAACCAAGCAAGCATAGTTAAGAAAAGAATAAGTTTTTTCATTTTGTATTGATTTTTAAATTAGTTAATAAAAATTTCAAGTTGCAAAAATACAATATTTTTTTTAGAAAAGCAAAAAACAAAAAAAAGAGAACAAAAATTTTGTTCTCTTTTTCAATTGTTTAAATATTGGATTTATTTTATCACTTGAATTTTTTCAACTCTTGTGTTTTGTCCGTCTTGCATTCTTAAAATATACATTCCGTTAGCCATATCAGAAACATCTATATCTTGATTGCCGGTAACGTTTTTAATGGTTTTTACTCTTTGTCCGGCAATGCTGTAAATGTCAATGTTTGCATTTTCTACATTGTTGATATAGAGAATATTTCTTGCAGGGTTAGGATAAATTTTCACTTCTTCCAAAGCATTTTCAACAATACCTGTTGTTTTGTTGAAAGTAAAAGTCATACAATTGTTGGTAGGATTATCATTTACAGGATTTTCATTGTAATATACAACTTGATAGCAATAGGTATTTTCTCCCCACTGAGAAATATTAGGTACGATTACATAATCATTGAGAAGGCAATATGTGCTACTATCTTTTTGTATTGATTTAGTAAGAGTTATTTTTGAAACATATATGTTTGTTCCATTTATTTTTAATAAAACTTTTATGCTGTCTCCAGCAACCAAATCGCTTCCTGAATTGTTTGTAACTTGAACACCTGTGTAATAATCTTGACTAATATTTTGGATTTTATAAGTATATTTATTTAACAAAGAGTCATTGTCCGATTGTATTGAAAGTGTTTTTGATATGGTATTATT
>JAFZUH010000028.1 GCA_017618435.1 Bacteroidales bacterium
GATTTGTCGTCAAGCAATGCAATAGATATTTCTCGAGTTGTTGATGAGCAAACGATAAATTTGTTTTATATCGGGCAGCAATTTTATACGATGTTTGAACCTCAAATGTGGGATAGAAAAGTAGATAATCTATTGTTTTCCACACTTGCCCCCAAAGAAATTTTGTTGTTTTCCGATAAGGTTGCAGGTGGTTCGGATAGAAATTATTTGTTGATAAATGTTAAAGATGTTGAGGCAACCTATAATTTTCTTTTGTCTGCCACAGAAACCATGCTGGTGAGAGATGATTTTGAGGTGATAGATTATGATACTTTTTATTTTAAAAATACAATGATAGGGCGGGTGGATTTGCCCAATTTTGTATATCAACGTTGGCGTGTCGGTAAAAATCTGCCCCGTTTGAAAAATTATGCTTTTATAAACAATGATATGGTGTTGTTTTCGGATACTGATAGTAATTTAACGGCTTATATTGCAACTTTACATAACCACAAAGAGAATAAAAACTACGAACAAACTTCCGATTTTTTTGTGAAACAGCCGCAGTTAATTAATTTTACGCAAGCCAAAACGAATGGAAACAATATGATAAAACGTTATCAGTTACAGAAGTTTGATGATACAACGTGTCTTTTTTATATGGTAGTGAAAAAAGAGAGGTGATTTTGCCGATAGGGAGTTGATAATAGTGTTATCTTTGTAAAAAAATAAAAGAAAGATGTCAGGTATATTATTTCAAAAAATATTGTTTGGTCCTATTCATAGTCGTAGATTAGGGCGTTCTTTGGGTATCAATTTGTTGCCTGAAGATTTGAAACTATGCACATTCAATTGTGTTTATTGCGAATGTGGTTGGGCAAAGACAGATAAAATTATTTATGACAAATTGTTGTCTAAAGAAACCATTATCTCCGTTTTGCAGCAGCGTTTTGCAGAATTGCACCAACAAGGTTTGGAGATAGATTCCATCACTTATTCAGGCAACGGAGAGCCGACATTGCATCCCGATTTCGCCGCTATCACAGATGAATTGATACGTTTGAGAAATAAATATTTTCCACAAACGGTTATTTCCTGTTTGTCAAATTCAACACAATTGTTTCGGCAAGATGTTTTTGAGGCATTGCAAAAAATTGACAATAGAATTTTGAAACTTGATGCAGGACGGCAGTGTACTTTGGATTTAATAAACAAACCGTTTGAACCTGTTTCTATTGATGAGATTACGAATAATTTGGCAAAATTTAATGGCAATTTGACAGTGCAAACTTTGTTTTTGCGGGGGGAATCAGATGGGCAAATGATAGATAATACGACAGCAGAAGAGGTGGAGGCGTGGTTGGAGCGTCTTAAGGTGATAAAACCGCAAAAGGTAATGATGTATCCAATTGATAGAGAAACACCTGCGAAAAATCTGAAAAAATTATCCAAAGAAGAGATGGAAACAATTGCCGAAAAAGTTCAACGATTAGGTATAACAACATTGATATATTGATGAAAACATCTAAAATAGACATAGAAATTGCTCGCATGGATAATGATTATAATATCCATTTAATTATCAATGCCAACATAAAAAAAAGGAATCTTCGACTTTTGATAGATACGGGGGCAACGCATAGTTGTATCGCCAAACATATTGCAGATAATATGGTGGAACTTGAAACAGAAGATGTAGATAAACTTCTGAATTTGAGTGAAGAAATTACTGATATTGAACAAAAAAAGATGATAAGAATACCGCGTTTGCAAGTGGCGGATTTTTATATAAACAATTATTTTTATTTGATTACAGATTTGACACATATCAATATGATGTATGAAAATATGGATATTCAACCGATAGATGGATTGTTGGGTAGTGATATTTTATTGAAATACAATGCTATGATAGATTATTCCAGAGCCATGATGATATGGCAAAAATAGAAGTTTTTTTTCTTGTTTTGTTTTGAAAAATGTATTGTTGAACATGTCCTTATAATGAGGTAACAATAAACATTTTAATGTTAAAAAGTTGGTAAATGATTTGTTTTGCCAACTTTCTTTTTTGATAAATTTGCAAAATTAGGTTTTTTATATATAAAAGTTTACAATATCAGATAATAATAAAGAGGGAATATGGCAAACAGAATGCGAACAACAAAGCAGACTGCAATTTCAGGTAAAGACAAAGAGGTGAGTCTGTCAAAGGAGGGAACAAAGTCCCCAAAGAACAAAAAACAGGCAAAGGCGAGCAAAAAAGCGAAGGAAAAAAGTGCTTCGAAACAATCTTCTTTTTCTTTGATTGCTTTTTTTCAAAAAGAGCAAGTGCGGGTTATATTTGGCTTGATTATGTTGTTTTTTACCCTATTTTTGTTCGCTGCTTTTGTTTCTTTCCTTTTTACACACGAAACCGATGATGATATTTTCTCTCTGAACTTGTTGTCCACCCTGCAGACGAACAAATCGGCAGAAAACCATTTGGGATTGTTTGGAGTGTATTTTTCATTCTTGTTCATCAAAATTGGTTTTGGCGTTGCTTCGTTTGGCTTTTTGTTGCTGATGTTTTTGTATTCCATCAATTTGATTGCCCGCAAAAGATTGTTGCCCTTGCTCAAAACAACTGTTTGGACGGTTGCCATCGTTTTATGGGTATCTACTTTGTTGGCTTTTCTGTTCAGCAATTCTGCTATATGGTTAGGCGGTGAAATGGGCAGTGAGATTGTGGAGTTTTTAGATGACAAAATAAAAAGTGTCGGCATATTTTTGCTTTTGTTGCTCTATTTGCTTTGTCTGATTGTTTTGCTTGGCGGTTTGAAATTGTTTGCCCGCAAAAAAAATCCTGATGTAGCGGATGATACTGAAATTGAAACGGTGAAAGAAACAGAAGAAACATCTGTTGAAGAAAATCAAATGGAACAACCTAAAATGGGTTTGTGGGCTCGTTTGTTTGGTAAAAAAGACAAAGACAATGACGATGAACAAGAACCCGATATGCCTATATTGGAAA
>JAFZUH010000302.1 GCA_017618435.1 Bacteroidales bacterium
AAAACCTTCTTTGTAACTTTCGCTACCGTTGAATATCACATTGAAATGTGCTGTTGTTGAATGGTAGGCACGGTTGAAAAATGCGTCTTTTTTTGTGCTGCAATTACACAACAACAAGAGCAAAAACAAGAGGGTAATACCAATATATTTTTGTTGATATGAAGTTTTTCGGTGAAAATTCATTCGTTTATATTTATCAAATAAAATAACATTATATTAATTATTTTTTAACGTGAAAAACAATTAAATATTGTTATTTGATAAAAATGACATTAATACCATGTAGTTTAGTAATCTCCCGCATTATTGTATTGGAGTTGTTCTTCTTCAAGTGTCCAGATACAAAAATCGGCTTGACGAAGCATGTAGTTGTATGCCTCCATTTTCTGATTTAAATCACTCATGGCGGATATTTCTTGTATCAAATTGTCTATCTGTGTTTTAATTGTTGCATTCATTGTATGTGATTTTTAGTATTGTAACAATAATAATAAAATATGAGGTTCACATTGCAAATGTATAAAAAATGTTTGAGATATTGAGCGGAAAAGAATAAAAAAACAAAACAGATGTCTGTTTTGTGGAAGGGGGTAATCGGTTTTACCGTTTGTTATAGGCAACCACAAACGGTTCCGTTGCCCATGCGGATATTACAAAGAGGCATTGAAATATCCAAAGTCTGGAGATTTTTGCACAAGGTCGGCAAGCGTATGTGTGTTGAAGAATGTGTTGATTGTTTTGTATAGGTCTTTCCACATGGGGAGGGTTTTGCATATAGATTCCCGAGCACAAACCTTTGCGTTGCATTCCAAACAACCCACAGGAGCGAGAGTACCTTCTGTAACGAGAAGTATCTCTCCGATGGTGTATTCTTCTGGTTTCTTGCTTAATTTATAACCACCGCCATGTCCATGTTGTCCTTCAAGTAATCCCGCTTTTGAAAGCATATTTGTGATACTTTCAAGATATTTCAATGAAATGTCTTGCCGTTGGGAAATGTCTTTCAGTCTGATATAATTTGAAGAATATTGTTCGGCTATGTCTATCATTACCCTAATGGCATATCTGCCGCGTGTGGAAATCATCATGTTAAAATAAAATTGTTTTTTTATAAACGGGAAAGATAGCCATAGACTATCTTTCCCTTGGTGTTATCATTGTAATATGTTGTTATTCTGCAAATAGTGCTGTGCTAAGATAGCGTTCGCCCGTATCGGGAAGCAATACAACAATATGTTTGCCCTTGTTTTGCGGACGTTTGGCCACTTCTATGGCAGCCCAAAGAGCGGCTCCTGATGATATTCCCACCAAAACGCCTTCTTTTTTGCCAAATATTTTGCCGGTAGCAAATGCGTCTTCGTTTTGTACCGGAATGATTTCATCGTATATATTTGTATCAAGCACTTCAGGAACAAAACCTGCTCCAATGCCTTGGATTTTGTGAGAGCCGGCCACACCCGTGGATAGTACTGCCGATGTTAAGGGTTCCACTGCGATGATTTTCACTTCCGGTTTCTTTGATTTCAAGTATTGACCAACTCCGGTTATTGTGCCGCCAGTGCCGACACCAGCCACAAAAATATCCACAGCACCGTCAGTGTCATTATATATTTCTGGCCCTGTCGTGTTGAAGTGCATTTTGGGGTTGGCAGGATTGACAAATTGGCCCGGAATGAAACTGTTAGGAATGCTGTCGGCCAATTCTTGTGCCTTGGCAATGGCTCCTTTCATTCCTGCTGAACCGTCAGATAAAACGAGTTCTGCACCGTAGGCTTTCATGAGTTGACGGCGTTCCACGCTCATGGTCTCGGGCATAACGATAATAATGCGGTACCCGCGTGCTGCAGCTACGCTTGCCAAGCCTATACCTGTGTTGCCGCTGGTCGGTTCTATAATAACCGAACCTTTGGTGAGTTTGCCTGTTTGTTCCGCATCGTCTATCATTGCTTTGGCTACACGGTCTTTGACGCTACCTGCAGGATTGAAATATTCCAATTTTGCGTAAATTTTTGCTTCAAGCCCATATTCTTGTTCGATATGAGTGAGTTCCAATAGGGGAGTACGTCCTATTAATTCGTCTGCTGTTTTAAAAATCTTTGACATATTTGTATAATAATTTTTTGTTAATATTTATTTTTTTGACACTGCAAAGATATAAAAAATCTATTAACATACCAAGTTGATATGTTAAGGTTGAAAATATATTATAAATAAATGATTTTCAGTTTGAAAAAATGATGTTTAAGGTATGTTTTTTCTGTTGTTTGTTAAAAATAATTATGTTTTCAATGGTGATTTTGGAAGATTTTTTTATGTTTAGATTAGTCTACA
>JAFZUH010000303.1 GCA_017618435.1 Bacteroidales bacterium
GGCTCCCAATCCGAATTCAAAAGTATTGGATATGCTCACATCTTCATACAAACGGTTGTTCAACAAAGAACCTTTGGTTTTGTCTATTCATGCAGGTTTGGAATGCGGACTTATCGGTGAAAAATATCCCGATATGGATATGATTTCTTACGGCCCCACGTTGAGAGAAGTGCATACTCCTAACGAACGGCTGTTAATCGAAACCGTACAACAAGTTTGGGATTTGACAATAGATTTTCTGAAAACACTAAAATAAAATTGATGTTATGAATAAAATTCTGTCGAAATTATTTTTGACAGCATTTCTTATCGCCTGTTGTTTTATTTGTCGGGCACAAGTTGTTTATGAAAAGGATATTCGACATGGGGCTCAACAAACAGAACGGTATCTGCCGATTTTAGAACATCAGAATATCGCACTTTGTATCAATCAGACTTCTATGGTTGGGCAAAGACATTTGTTGGATACTTTGTTGAGTTTGGGGGTAAATGTAAAAAAAATATTCTGCCCCGAACACGGTTTCAGAGGCGATGCGGAAGCAGGCAAACACATTGCCAACCAAATAGATACAAAAACAGGATTACCTATTATTTCCTTGTACGGCAATAACAAAAAGCCCACCAAAGAACAATTGCAGGATATAGACATTATTATCTTTGATATTCAAGATGTTGGTGCAAGATTTTATACCTATATTTCCACTTTGACCTTGATGATGGAAGCCGCTGCCGAAAACGATAAAACCGTGCTTGTTTTTGACAGACCAAATCCTAACGGCTATTGGGTGGACGGATGTATTTTACAACCTGAATTTCAATCGTTTGTGGGTATGCATAGTGTCCCTATCAATCATGGCATGACCATTGCCGAATATGCTCGCATGGTCAATGGTGAACATTGGTTGAAAAACAAATTGACCTGCAAACTCCTTTGGGTGAAAGTACAAGGCTATAATCACTCCATGCGTTATCAGTTGCCCATAAATCCTTCACCGAACTTGTCTTCTATGGAAGCCATTTATCTTTACCCTACACTTTGTTTGTTTGAAGGAACTCCCATGAGTATAGGACGTGGCACCAATGCTCCGTTTTGTCTGTTAGGCCATCCCGATTTTGAAGCAAAAGATACCGTTTTTGTCCCTCAAAATATTGTCGGCGTGGCAACCAATCCGCCTTGTTTAGGCAAACCATGCAATGGATATAACCTTAAACAATGGGCACACGACACCTTGACAAACAAAAATAGAATTGATATAGATTTGTTGATAAACGCTTATAACAGTTTTGCTGAAAAAGACAAGTTTTTCTCCCCTTTTTTCAACAAATTAGCGGGCAATGCAACTTTGGCTCAACAAATCAAAGACGGGAAAAGCACTGCCCAAATCAGACAATCATGGCAAAGCGAATTGCAAAATTTTTTAAAAATCCGAAAAAAATATTTGTTATACGAAGATTTTCAATAAACCATGTTTGAACAAATTGAAGTTTGGGATAGAATTGTATTGCAAGCCATAAACAGTGCCCATACACCTTTTTTAGATACACTCATGTGGATAATGACCAAACTATATATATGGATACCTTTGTTTGCTTGGGCGATATACAAACTATGGAAACATTATCAAAAACAAACATTTCTTATTTTGGCATTTTTGGCATTATCTGTTGTTTTTTCCGACCAAAGTTCTGTGTTTATCAAAAACAGGGTGCAACGCTATCGCCCGACACACAATTTGGAAATACAAGACAAATTGCACTTGCACCAAAACAAAGACGGCGAAGTTTACCGCGGAGGCATGTATGGTTTTGTGTCTTCTCATGCCGCCAACAGTTGGGGACTTGTTGTTTTGTTGCTGTATTTTTTTCGCCCTATCGGGAAAAAATATCTTTGGATATTTCCGGCTTGGGCCATTGTTTTTTGTTATACAAGAATGTATTTGGCCGCACATTATCCTTTGGATATTCTTTGCGGTGCCGTTTTGGGCATAGCCTGCGGCGGATTGTCGCTATGGCTCTATACTTTGGCACAAAAGCAAATACACCAAGCCTAAATCTCTCCAATAACAATATCGGACTGTAACTTTGCAATTAGCACAATAGTGGTATAGATTTTTTACTCAAATCTTATAACTTTCCAACTTGACTTTGTAGAGCTATTTCAATTTCTTTTTGCACATTACAGAATAGTTCATAATCATCTTTTGTTTGTGTAATCGGAATACCTATGCCATAAATATCACCTCCCAAACCATATAATTCTCTCGGTTTTGACAATACCGCTTTTTCTTCTTGTGTTTCATCAAGTTCAAGCGGGTACAACAATACACAACATTTGGCTGGCAGAACGTGCATATAGGTAATCATTTGGAACAAATCGTCACGACAAATCGAAATACTGTTTTGCATTTCATCGATTTCTCCTCGCCCCAAACGTTTGTATTTCGCGTCTAAAACAAGCGACTTTTCTTTATTGTAAAAATCAGGGAAATACTTGTGGCTGCCTTTGTAAATTTGAATGCCGTTATCGCCTGTTTTGTTTTTGGCGTGCGTTATTCCAAGTTTATTTTCTTCAAATACCTTATTCAGATACTCCTCCCAAAGCCACGCACCATCGAACAGAATGCCGTAGATTTTGTCCTTCTCCTGACCGTATTTGATTGACTCGTGGCGAAGAATTTGCAGACAAATCTTTTGTAATGCCGTATATTCGGCGAAATACGGGTGGCGGACCGGACGAATATTCTGATTGATAACACGTTGCCGCTCTCGGGCATTATATGATTGTGTGGCCATAACAATCTGATTGACATTATCTTTTGTGTCAGAATCTATATTAAGAATAGCAGAGCCTTGTGCTTTGGTGCGGATATACTCAATGGTGTGGCGAACCAACTGCGTAAGTTCGTTGTCGTAGGTGTGCTGGCGTGTTGAATAGGCCACCGTGCCGCGAAACGGAATGTTCTGGCGGATATGGCGGCTCACATCTATCGGTCCGCGAATGTTGGCATCGTTATACTCAAAACGGCGGTATTTCTTGAAAACTCCCTGTGCCACAGCCTTTTTCAGGAAATGAGGGAACATATAGAGCAAGAAATCGAAAATCGGCTCGTTGGTTGTTGTATGCTTGATTTCGAACAAATTGATACTGAATACTTTCTGCAACATATAGTGCAAGAAGTAATCCTCTTTGCCATTTGCAAAACGCGAGCGAATATCAATCTGTGTTTGATTGACACCAACAAACCCCATTATGTTGTTGGTGCTTATTTTATTGTCGGACAAACTGATAATAACACCTTTGCCAATATCGTCGCCGTGGTAGCCCAACGATTGCGGAAAAACAAGCAAATTCGGGTTGTTTTTGCGTTGTGTTTCGATTGTTTTATTGGCTATCAGTTCAATGTCTGACTTGACGGATTCCACTTCTTCGTCAGTCAGCGGTGGCTCACTGTCAACAACGCAATTGGCAATTTCTGTCCAATCTTTATTATCAGTTATCTTGAGTCTGCTCATTTGCATTTTCTACAGACGGATGTTCGACTTTTTTATCGTTTTGATAGGCTTTATGCAACTTATCCAACTTTCCTTCAACATCTTGCATTCCGCGCAGATACTCAAACAAAAGTCCTTTGAGGTGATATTCCCATAAATCATCAAAATTGTAAGTGCCGTCAGAATTTTTGTAATTGGCAAGTTTCAAGAAATAACTTGCGCCAATGTGGTATGCTGACGAAAGCCCATCAATACCCGTTGTTGTTTTCCCATCTTCTGATTTATGCCAAATTACATCATTCAGATTGTTCATCCTTGCTTTAATCTTCTCTATAACATCTTCGCTTGGCTTTTGCGAAACTCCATTTTCATCTTTCCACGCATCTTCACTATCAAGCATTGTTTGTGATTCTTCGGCAGTAACTTCTTTAAAAGCAAACCTACGGCGGAAAGCGAAATCCATACTCTCAACGCTGCGGTCGATATCGTTCATTGTGCCAATGATATAGACATTTTTAGGGACAAAGAAATGACCGAAATTATCTCTATTATCGCTTTCAGTAATACCCGAAGCCTTATCAAAATCATTTGGTCCATCTTGCATATTAGCATATTGTGTTTGTACTTTACCTTTTTTGCCACGATACCCTGGGTCGATAGAGAAAAACAACTCACCAAATATTTTTGAAATCTCGCCGCGGTTGATTTCATCGATAATGAAGACATAATATGGTAGTAAATATTTATCCTTGATATATTGTCCTATTCCGGGTTCATACGTATCGTGTTCTTTGTCATATACATTTTTTGTCAAATAATCTATTATTTTCTGTGGAGACACGTAATCTTTTGCATCCCTGAGTAAGGTTCCATTTCCGTTTATTGTAACCTTAAATTCCGTATTACTTTTAATGCTTTTAATCTTTATACCTTTATCCCCAGCTTCTTTAACTTCATTTTTAAATTTATTAATGGCTTCATCGACAGAAATAGCGTATTTAATAGCCCTTTTACAAAACTCTTTAAACACTCCATCTTTTAATTCAAACCCGACATTGTCTCCGTTTTTTGGACGTAAACCTTCAACAAAATCGGTGTAGTCATACGAAGGATGAAACTGAACGAAGCCACATTGTTCATTGAATTGTTGTTCTTTTTCTTCTTCTGTCAAATTATCTTTGACTTGTTCAAAAATCATTTTTCGAGCTATTTGTTTTGCTAAATAGGTTTTACCTGTGCCGGGGGCACCAGTGAGAATTAGGTTGTGATTGTTTTTGAGAAGGTTAACGTATTTATCCATATTTGTAATTATTTGATTTCCTTGTAATTTATCCCACATTTTTTGAAGTTTATTAACATCACATTTGTTAATTTGAATACCTGAGGACATTGAACTCCACGTTTGCTCTGGAAATGTTTGTTTTAGCATTTTAATCTGCAAAATTGGTTCAGTCTCGTAATTCCTAACATCGTCAAACTCAACATCTATGTATGATGGCATCTTGCCTGCGGCGGCTTTCTCGCTGTCATAATGCGGTGCTTCATAAGACGGCCTAATTACTTTACCATGTGCAACAATTCCCCTTGGCTTCGATCCTGTTTTCATCAGGAAAATATGGTCACCAACATTTGGCTGTTGACTACGGCAAGCCCAACTGCATTCATAGGTTTTACCCGATTTAGTTCCTTTTGCCCAATCCTCGTAATCTTCCCATTTCCAATAGTCTGGATTCCAAGTCAAAAGCCAATAAGATTTGTTTTTATCCCCCATATTGTTAATTCATAACAAATAATGATATTCTTATCGAAAGTGTTATTATTCTTTTATAACTTAATAACACTGTTTTCATTAGAAAGAACATACAAATCAGTGCCAGATTCATCATAAACGTCAGTCAGATATTCATCACAATCACAAGCAGATTTATCACCATATATAATATGATATAAATCTGTTGGTGCATCTCCTGCTTCTATGAGCGAAAATAAATCTATTGCCATGCTTCCATTATTTTATCTATCTTGGCAACTATTGATTTGTATTTTTCATTTTGAACAGAGGTAAAATCAGATTTATATTCATCTAAATCGTTCCACGATTGCTTTATATCTACCCATAATTCCCCTAAACGTTCGGCTTCTTCACTATCTTTTGCAATGATACCGGCATCAATATTTTTCTGAATTTTGAGATATTCATCACAATCCTTTTCCCAATCTTTCAACATCTCGTCTATTGTACGATTAGGACCTTGATTCAATATATCTTCTATATTAGTTAATTTCTGCTTTTTTGCTGTTTTATCAATCTTTTTTATGTTTGACCAATCCGCATTTATTATTTGATTCTGAATATCAAGTATTGGAAAAAGTTTTTGTGATGTTGCATTTATTGTATAAGACTTATCTACCATATTATAATATTCATTATAAACCCTTTTAATATATGAACCCTTTTCTATTATAGACAAAATCTTTTTATGATTTTCATCTATTGTTTTTCTATTGTTTATAAATTTATAACATTCATTTTGTCGTGAAAATTCATTTGCAAGCAAAGGTAATTTTAAATATTCCTCTAATTGAGCATAAAATTCAAATGTTTTTTCTATTTTAAGATAATGAGCATGATACGCTTCAAATACATCCGGGCATATATTTTTTGAAATCTTTTTTAATGCAATTGTATAATAATTTAATGTATCTATTTTTTTATAATAAAAATTAAAAACGTTTAACTTATCCATGTTTTCTTTTCTCCTTACTATATCTTCTTTTATACTGCCTTTGTAGTTATCGTAAAATTTACTGCTACAGACATTATTGTAACAAAGTTGCCTATCGTATATTGCTTCAAATGTTTTCGCTCTTTTTTCATAAATTTTATCAAGAGTTAAGTTATCAAATAAATTCTTGTATGTATTGTACATTGAGCAAAGAGCCTCTCGAATACTATCTCGTTCATTTTCTAATTCTTCAAATTCTATATCTATCAATGTATTGATAATTTTATCAGCACAATTACCATCTCCCAGTATATTATGAAGAGTAGCATAACTTTTAACATTATTTTTAGCATACTCATAATATACTCCATTGCTAATATTTTTTATAACAAAAATATCATCTGTTGATACAAGTACTACAAACTTTTCTGTTCGCTTCGCATTTTGTTCTTTGGCAGACATTTCAGATATTTTTTGGTCCTCCTTAACATTACGGTTTGTTGCAAAATTGCTACGAACTTGATTAGCCCATTGTTTTGCATACGTGGGTTCACAATTAGGACAATAGACATCAGGTTCAACTTTTGACGAAACAGATGGTTCTAAATACCTAATAATTAATGTATCATTTAAAACAGACCATGAAACCGCCTGATTTACTTCACAAATAACATCATAAAAATATCCTCCGCCTGATACTGTTTGCTTCCAACTACGAGTATACGGATCATATTTTCTACTCCCTATTTGAGGGATATATCCTCGATAACTTTCTGTAGTTTTAAAATTACCATTTCCACTTGGAGACAATAATAATGTATATTCATGACCTTCCACGTTTATTTTCCATTGTATTCCAAGATGTTTATTTTTATTATTTATATTTTTCCATTCACTAATAGTTTTTCCATAAATTACTTGTTCTTCCTTGCCATTGTTATATGTAAAAGTACCCCATATAAAAGGCAAATTAAAGATCTCCAAATTTTTGATATCATATTCATCTTTGATATCATATCCATCTTCGATATCATATTCATCCCAATTTACACAATCAACGATACCTAAAAACTTTCCTTTATTTGGAATATTTATTCGCACTCCCGCTATACCAGCACAATATCCCCACGCACCCTCATTGACAAAAGACAACAATTCTGTCCCATCCTTATATGTTTTTATTACTTCTCCTGGTTCCATTCTCCTCCAAAATTGAGCAAAAACATTGTTGTTTATTATTACCAATAATAGTAACAAAAATGTTGAAAACCAAATGTGTTTCATATTCTTATTTATTTGTTTCATAATATTCTATATTTTTTTAAGTTATTTTGGTTTGCTACTGTCTGAGTTTTTTTAAATTTTTACTGTTATTCTATAGTATCATAGTAGATTGTCCTATTATTTTCTGTATGGCTATTAGGCAAAGGGAAGACACCGTGATGCCTCCCCTGCATTCTCATCTCACTTTAGTTTCACCATCTCAAAATCACCATTCATAGAGTAAAGTTGAGGGATGTCTCCAAATAGTTTTTTGAATTCTCTCTTGACATCCTCACTTCCAACACAGGATTGATTTTGATCAAATTCAATACATCTACCCTTGAGAAGCAATTTTTTTCCGCTTTTTGTCTCAATGTCTCTTTTGGCAATTAATCTAAAAGCATATATACCCATAAAAATAAATTTTTACATTCCGCCTACTCTTTTCCGGATTTTCGGCTTGTTCCGTGTTTATTTCTATTTTTTTGATGTCGTTGCAAAAATATAAGAAAAAGAAACCTCCTTTTAGGTTCTAATAAGGTTCTAATACATATAACATTGTAAAACAATACTGTCCAACTCCCTACTTCCCACCTAATTTTATAATCTTTGCATTTTCTTTTTCAGTAAGATAACTCCATTTCTGCGGAATGGCTTTTCCTCAGTATTCTTTTTGATTGGCATTAATATTCCACTCTTTTTATTTTGATTTTTTTAACAATTACTTTTGCAAAGTAAAAAGAAAAATTA
>JAFZUH010000304.1 GCA_017618435.1 Bacteroidales bacterium
ACAATGCCAACAAAAAAGACAAAAGCGATATAAGAAATCCCATTTGGACTGCCATACGCAAAGGTTTATTACTACTAGATATAATACTATCTAAAGCTAGTTTAACTAATTTGCCCATGGTATAAGAACTCTCTCCCTCCATCCTATCTGCATGTGCTACATCAACCACCCCTATCCTGAAACCTAAATAATCAATCAGGGCTGAAAAATAGCGATTATATTCAGGCATCTTATTGTACTCCGTAATTACCTGCTGACTATAGATACCGAATTCTGCAACAGATTCATCTGTATGTCTATCACTCAACCAATTAAACACTCTATGATACCATTCCGAGGTTTTTTTCTTCCACCATCCAAAGTGTTTTTCCACCCGACTAGCATAAACAATATCATAACCTTCCATTGCCTTGTTATATAAATTCGGAATATCTTCTGGATTGTTCTGCAGGTCGCAATCCATCACTACAACCCATTTCCCTTTTGCATACGCCAAACCTGCCGTTATCGCATAATGCTGTCCGAAGTTACGACTGAGATTTATACCTTTTACCTTATAATTTTGCTCACATTGTTTCACTATTTCATTCCAAGAATCGTCTGGAGAAGCATCATTAACTAGTATTATTTCATAATTATCGGTCATCTTGGTTAACACTTCCACATTACGTCTCACCAATTCTCCAACCATCTTCTCACCCTTATATACGGGAGAAACAACTGATATTATAGGAGTACTACTATTCATACATTATAAATATTGCTAAATTCTTCATATTATACCCAAACCTTTCTTCGTTAAACGATACGCCTGTCCCCGTCGTTTGGGATTGTCAGGATAAAGCATTGCGACATATCCACCATCTAAAGCTGGATTCAAATAATTCTTCCTAAAATTATCATCTCCTCGCAAACCTAATTTTTCTTTTATCTCCTTAGCAGTCAATATCTGGTTGCCAAGCACTGCTATCAACTGTTTTACGAATAAATCCAGTTCCGTTTCATTACCTGTTTCATTACCTGTTTCATTACCTGTTTCATTACCTGTTTCATTACCTGTTTTTCTCCAAAGGATAACACGGAACTCTTCTTGCTGATAAAATTCTGGACGCTGCAATCCATATGAAATACAACGGCTTATCATATCATTAGTACCCGTACCCACTTGCTCTACATACCCTGCCAAATAAATCGGTCGAGCCAATAACGGATTGACAGGTAATGAAATGTGCTCGCCATTTAATTTTTTAATGGTCATACCTTGTGGAAGCCTGCCGGGATTCCATATTTCCAATCTGTTTTTAAATAGCATAACCTGAATAGAACCATTGCTATTGTAATCCCTATGAAATACAGCATTCACAATGGCTTCGGTTACTGCCTGCATCGGCAATTCATATTCCAACGAAGACTGTGCAGAAGTAGTACGCTCTCCGACATGTGCATCTATATGCGACATTACAAAAGCGACTGCCTGATCTATCATTTCAAATAACGAACCCTCGTATATCTGCTGTGTTGCCAATGGCTTTTCTACTTTGGTTCCATAAAACTGAATGCACTTTATATTGGCAGACAAACACCAACGCTGTGTATCTTTTGCAAAAAGCAACAATGCTGCGTTTGTAATTCGTCCATTTTCAGTTATTAACCGCAAATTTTTAAGTATCTGTTGCACCGTCCCTTCTGTAAATACAACAGGAAACTTTCTGACTTCACGAGCCATTTCGCACCACCAGCGAATTTTATCATTATCCAAATCCGCCAAAGTCGCTTCCGTATTGACATGACAGTCAAATGGTCCATATTGCAGATAACCATAATTTGTAAGATATTGAACTAATGCAGCATAAACTGTTGTCAATAATTCTTCTGTAGTCGAAAAGGTATTGCGTATTACATCTTGTTCTATTTTATGTATAAAGCGTTCTTCTTTGACATGACGCTTCTTACAATTTTTCAGAACGACAATTCTATATCGCTGACTATCCGTAGCAACATTATATTCATGCTCTGTAGGAGAAATTCCAGCCTCATCTTCGTATCCGTATTGCTCTCCAAGTATTCCAAGATATATTTCTGAATTTTCTGCTTCTGTCAAATATGCTTCTTCCGCCGTAATATCCTTTGCCGGCAGTTCTTCAAACAAAAAAGGTTCAAAATATTTTTGCAAAAGGGCATCCCGACGAATGAATTTCGCCAATTCCAGTCGCTCGTTTTGCAACTCATTTTGAACACTGCTTATGAATATCTTTACAGGCATATCATTCAAATTTTATCTTTTTCCCGCTACTCAACAGATAAGGTTCTCTACCATCTTCTCGCCTTTATATGCGGGAGAAACAATTGATATTAATACACGATCGCAATTCATTACACACAACAAATATTTGAGCAAAGATACAAGTTTTTTTTTGAATAGAACAATGTTTTCGCAACTATTTCTTATTTATAGATTCAATAAGCAAAATTTCATCATATTGAAAAGATTTTTTCAGGAAAAATACAAGGAAGGGAGTATATTTAATTTTTTTTTGTACCTTTGCAGGCAAACAATAAGATAAGAGGAATGTAAAAAGTATTAAGAAAGGAGGTCGTGTATGATAGACACATTGTTACTGGGTAAATTGAGATGGTTACATGTTCAACAACCTTCAGATGAAGATTTTGAACAACTCCAAAAAGAGTTTGATTTTCACCCCTTAGATATAGAAGACTGTAGAAGTTATACACAACGCCCCAAAATAGACGTTTATGACGATTACTATTTCCTTATCCTCCATTTTCCTCATTTTGACAATCTCAAACGTTTTGTTAAAGCCCAAGAGGTAAAAATTTTCTGGGGAAAAGACTATATCATCACCATCGGTCGCTCTCACTGGGTAGTTGAAGACCTTTTTAACTACTATACACAAAATCCCACTGCCGCCGATGACCTCATTGCCAAATCAACTGACGCTATTTTGTACAATCTGCTCAACAGACTTATTAACGAATCTTATTTATTGGTCAACCGCGTGGGACAAGAAATTGATGAAATTAACCGCGAACTGTTCGACACAAAGCCGGAAAAAATTATTGAAAAAATATCTATTGCACGAAGAAACGTTATCCAACTAAACACTATCTTTAAACCGCAATTGAGAGTGTTCCATAAATTTGAATCAGGAGACATCAAAGGTTTTGAACAAACCGAAGATATGGAAGACTACTGGGGTAATATACTGGACATTTACCAAAAAATGTGGGATATGATTGAAGACTTTGAAGAACTGACCTACTCTCTAAATCAAACTTTCGATTCGGTACAGGCAAACAAAACCAACGAAACCATGAAAGTACTTACACTTATTTCAACTATTTCTTTGCCTCTAACTTTCGTTACAAGTGCATACGGAATGAATGTTGATTTGCCCTTTGCCCATTCACGCTTTGCGTTCACCTTAATTATGGGAATATGTATAATTTTGTTGATATTTTTTGTTTATATCTTCCGAAAGAAGAAATGGTTATAAAAAAAACGGCTTAATAGCCGTTTTTTTTATTATTGTTGATTTTCATTTTCTTTATTTTCGTCCGTTTCTTCAAAAGACAACAAATTGTTTGTTTGCAAAAGGTTATACCAAGAATATAACTTTTTCACATCAGACAAATGTATTCTATCCCTATCATGTTCAGGAAGCACTTCTGTCAAATATGCCCACAAATCCGCTTCTTTTGCCGTTTTGATGTCCAAGCCTATTTTTTCTCCATTTTCTTTATCATAAATCTTTTTGAACACATCTTTCAAAGGAATATCTTCCTCTTGAGTGAACATACAAATATCACTCAACGAACTTGCTCTCATTGTAGCAAACAATGGCATTCTTTGTTTGGTCTCCAATGACTCAACAACAACACGATTGTTGCCTCTTGCAATTATTTTGTATAATCCGCTTTTTCCTGCTACAAATAAAATTTCTTTCAAATCCATATTCTTTCTTTTTATATCTAATTTTTTAGCCTCGCAAAGGTAATAAAAAAATATTTATCTTCCCTTTCTCCCGTTTATTTATTTTTCAACTTGCTGCAACTCCGTATTCTGCATAACCCAATTGTACACATCTTCAATCTGTGCGGGTGAAAAATAAAGCATTTTTTCATCTCTTTTAAACCATGTCATTTGTCTTTTGGCATAACGTCTGGTATTGGTTTTAATCTTTTCTTTGGCTTCGGCCAAGGTGAATTTTCCATCAAAACAGGCAAACAATTCTTTATACCCAACCGTATTCAGAGCATTAAGGTTTCTCATCGGCAAAAGTGCCTCTGCCTCTTCTATCATACCACTTTTCAACATCATTTCAGTACGTAGATTAATTCGCTCATTGAGTATTTCCCTTGGGAGTGCCAAGCATATTTTCAAAATACGGAACTTCCGTTGTAATGCCGGTTGTGTTCTAAGTTCCGTATAAGTTTTTCCTGTCTGCAAACAAACCTCTACGGCTCTCAACACTCGTTTATAGTTGTTTTTGTCCACTATTTGATAATATTCTGGGTCTAATGTTTGCAATTGATTTAAAATTGGCATCAATCCTTCAGTTTCATATTGTTTTTGCAAATGTTTCCGTAAATCTACATCCACATCAGGCAAATTGTCAATACCATTGCAAAGCGTATCTATATACAAGCCGCTTCCTCCCGTTGCAATAACAATATCTTTGGTTTGAAACAATTGCTCTATTGTTTTTAGGGCTTCTTGTTCATAAATACTTACATTGTAATAATCAACGATAGAAAGATTCCCGACAAAATGATGAGGCACCATTGCCAATTCTTCGGCAGTTGGGGCTGCCGTTCCTATGGGAATCTCTTTGTAAAACTGCCTTGAATCGGCAGATATAATCTCTGTATGTAATCGTTGTGCCAAATCTATACAAAAAGCCGTTTTTCCAACGGCGGTCGGACCAACAACGACAAGTAAAGTTTTTTTATTCATCTGACAAATAATTGCAACAACAATTATTCTATCTCAATTTCACTATCTAAACCTTCAAAATCTTCTTCATCGTAGAAATCTTCGTCTGAATCCAATTCCAAATCCAAGTCGTCAAAATTATCTAAAATTTGCACGTTCGCTTTTGGTAACTCACCCACTTTGTTTGTACAAACAGGATAAGTGGTATTGGCTTTTTCTTCAAACGCCTTGATAAATTCAATATAAAAGGTTTTCAGATGCAGAAAATCATATTCATATATCAATTTTTGATGTGGGTCATCAATAAAATCTCTGATAACGGCATTTGCCATCACCTCTTTGGGCATATTTGCATCTTCCTTATCGTCTTCGTTTTCATCGCCCATATCCATCAAGGTAATTTCCACCTGTTTTTCCCATTTGGTATCTGTCGTATAAAACGAAGCCAATTCATTGCCACTTAAACCCAAACTTTGAATAATTACATCATGAAAATCTTTAAAGGTTTGATTGGACAAAATTTCATAATCACGAGTCAGTCCTTCCACTTCATCTGAAAACAATCTGAATTTATATGCGTACATATTTTATATGCTTTAATATTATTTATGCAAAGGTAAACAAAAAAACACTATCAAGAGAAATTTCACGAATAAAAAATTTAATTTTCTCTCTTATATTTTATCGTATAACAAACAATAAAATTTAGACCAGCAAAGTACGATAGGCTTCCAACATTTGGCTGGCTATTATGTCGGGAGTAAAACGCAAACGTTGTTGTTGTCCCAAACCAATCATTTGTTGTCTTAAATTTTCATCTGACAATATCTTATTGAGATGATTTGCAATAGCATTCACATCATTGGGAGTGGCATACAACACCGCATCTCCTCCAACTTCCGGCATAGAAGAAACATTCGCGGTTACAACCGGAGTATCGCAACACATTGCCTCCAATATAGGAATACCAAATCCTTCAAAATAAGACATATAAACAGAAGCATGGGCTGCAGTATACAAAGCAGGAAAATCGTCAAAGGCTATATTGGGAAGAAAATATACACGATAAGTCAGATTGTATTTTTTTATTGTATTTTTTAGTATATCAATATAATCACCACGATGACGACCAAGTACAACCAAAGAAACATCGGCTGGCAATTGTGCCATTGCCTGAATGACCGTATCTTGATTTTTCCGTTCTTCTACCGTTCCCACACAGAGAATATAATGTTGTGGCAATTTATATTTTTGACGTACTTGTTCTATTATTGTTTGCTTATCGGTATTTTTTATCCAATTCCAAAATATGCTATCAACAGATTGGTATATTACCTTAATTCTATTTTCAGGTATTTTCAATATGTTTATCAAATCTTGTTTCGTCTGTTCACTAATTGCAACAATCATATCCGCTACCTTACAAGCATGTTTTTGTTTGTGCTGGTAAATAAAACTATCCAATTTGCTAAAATAATGGGGATAGCGAAATGCAATAAGGTCATGAATACTTACAACTTTTTTCACCCCCATAGGCAAACAATAGGGCAATTCGTGACTGAGTCCATGAAATATCTGCACATTATTTCTTTTCATGTGTCGATAATCCCCAATTGTTCTCCATAATGCAGGCACAAAACGCCATATTTTTTCAGGCAACACCACAGAGACATTATCCTCTGCTTGAAAATAATTGTGGTAAAGTTGCTTTATTTTAGGGGTATATAACAATAAAGCAGAGGTTTTATCCCCATGTGCCACACCATCAATGAGCATACGGCTATAATTTCCCAATCCGGAATGGTTGCAAAAGGCTCGCTTGGCATCGTATCCTATTATCATAACTTCCTATACATATTAATATTAGTATAACAATTCATTTTTCTATTTATGATATTTTGGCAAACTACCATCACTTGAGGCATACAACAATTGATAAAGATTATACATCAACATATAATCCAACCCATTGAAAGTTCCCACAAAAGTACTGCCTTCAAATTGTTCACTTATAGTCGCTCTGTATCTATATGTATAAGCCCACCCGCCACCAGCAAAGTTGGAAGGGAAATCAGCAGACTTATAATTATACGGTCCATATTTAGGTGCTAAATTTAATTCATTGACAATCATTTGCTTTTCAGTATCATTGCCTTGTTTGTCATGTAAAAAACGCCACAAACTCAAATAAAACGTTCTCCAATCGTGTTTTTTTTCACCTTTTGTCCAATAAACATTTTTAGTAATAGCCCTGTCTGTTCTTTTTCCCCAACTATCCCCTATTGCTCCTAACGTTGAAGCCATCGCACGATTCCATTCTTGTTGTCCCGGCACACCATTACCGCAAATCTTCCAAATATAATACATATTGTTTTTCCCAATTGGGATATATAATTTTCCTTTTCGCCAATAATTCTGTATACTATATTTTCTATCTTCCGCAGTGAATGTATTGACAAATGTTTCTCTTGGCTTTTCAGTTACTTTTTCAGCGGCAGCAGCAATACCGTAAGCCAAAAATGCCGTATTGCCACCCGTAGATTCTGAAATAGACCGGCAATCAGGCTTTTTTATCATATACCCTTCATTAGGGCAACCGTTCTGTCCGTTTTTTCCAATAATATGCAAAGTAATTAATTCAAATAAATATTTGGCTCTTTCTGCCAAATCGGGTACGCACTTTTTTACCAAAGCCAAACCCATCATCACACCGTATGCCTCATCTTGACTCATCGGAAGTTTTTGGGCTTCTACCTCAAACAAAGTATTGGCATAGCCCGGTTCTCCTTTCTGCAAGCCGACAAAACTGCCTGTATTTTTATCATAAATTTGCTCCGATGTCCGATTTTTGTTCAACAAACTTAAATGATATTGTCCTAGTGCTTGGGTACTATCCAAATAATCCATCGGGACATTTTCACGGATAAAAAATCCATCCAAACGCTTTTCCTCTCCAAAATAATTTTCACATTTATCCAATTGTTCACAAAAAGCATCAAGTGCAGACACCAACTCATTTAAAGTTGACGTTGCTTGCAAAGGTTGGTTGTCTCGCTCAAGAAGTGCATATTCTGTTGCTAACATTCCCAAATAATATCCGAAATGCACCCCATGTTGTCCAAAACAAAGGTTGGCACCTAAATTGCGATTACGATTACATACCACTAAACTCTCTCCCGAATTATTGCCGACAACCATAAAATAAGTATCAAAACGCTGACGGTAATATTGATATTTTTGCAAATTTTCCATTTCCGTTTGTCCTAAAACAGAAACAGAATAGCCCAAAATCAAACCACAAATAAAAATGGCACTGATAAGATTCTTCTTCAAATCTATCCCTGATTTTGTATATTTTCCAATTCCACACATAAATTTTCCCATTCTGCAATAGCCTTATTCAATGCTGTTTCTATTTGATTATATTGAATATATATATTATTATCATTTTGATTTTCACTCATTTTCACTGTCAATGCTGACAATTGTTGTTCATAAGCAGAAATCTCATTTTCTTGGGTTTCTATCTGTTTGGACAATTTTCGCAAAATACTTTCTTTTTGCTTTTGCTCCTGCCAAGACAATTTATTTTCAGAAATATTTTCTATTTTCTCATTTTTAATGACAGGTCTTGCTTTTTCTATAAGACTATCTGCTTTGGTTTGTTCCAAATAATACTGAATATCACCGATATATTCTTTTGTTTTGCCATTTTTCAAAGCAATAACCTTATCCGTTAAACCTTGTAAAAAATCTCTATCGTGCGAAACAATAAGCAATGTACCATTATATTTTAAAAGTGCATTTTTTAAAACATCTTTCGATGTCATATCCAAGTGATTGGTAGGTTCATCTAAAATAAGTACATTGTATGGTTCAAGTAGTAATTTGGCAAGCACAAGACGAGATTTTTCGCCTCCGGAAAGCACACTTACAGGCTTTTCCATATC
>JAFZUH010000305.1 GCA_017618435.1 Bacteroidales bacterium
AGTAGCAATAAATCTACTTATATTGCCGCCGCTCAAAAATATTATTCTTTAACAACCGGAATTGAACGTTATAATACTATTTATCAGGACTTTAACGAATAAATGTGTTATCCGTTCATAGACAACAGAAATTCCTGATTGTTTAACGTAGCCTGCATTCTTTGCTTGATAAATTCCATTGCCTCAATAGAAGTCATATCGGCCAAATGATTTCTCAATATCCACATTCGTTGCAAAGTATTTTTATCTTGCAACAAATCATCACGTCTTGTACTTGATGCGATAATATCTACGGCAGGGAATATTCTTTTGTTGGACAATTTTCTATCCAATTGCAATTCCATATTTCCCGTTCCCTTAAATTCTTCAAAAATCACCTCGTCCATTTTGGAACCGGTTTCTGTCAAAGCAGTAGAAATAATAGTCAGCGACCCGCCGTTCTCGATTTTTCGTGCTGCTCCAAAGAATCGTTTGGGTTTTTGCAAAGCATTGGCTTCCACCCCACCCGACAACACCTTGCCTGAAGCAGGTGCAATTGTATTGTATGCTCTTGCCAAACGTGTAATGGAATCCAACAAAATACAGACATCATGCCCACACTCTACCATACGTTTTGCCTTTTCCAACACAATATTGGCAATTCTGACATGGCGGTCAGCAGGTTCATCAAAAGTTGAGGCGATAACCTCCGCCTTAACACTGCGGGCCATATCTGTTACCTCTTCCGGACGTTCATCTATCAAAAGAATGATCAAATATATTTCAGGGTGATTCTCAGCAATAGCGTTGGCTATCTCTTTCAACAAAACGGTTTTACCTGTTTTAGGCTGAGCCACTATCAATCCTCTTTGACCTTTGCCTATGGGAGCAAACAAATCTATGATACGAAGTGAAATATTATTCTCATTTTTTCGTATCAGATTTATTTTTTCATCAGGAAACAAAGGGGTTAAATAATCAAATGGAATTCTATCTCTAACTTGTTCCGGCGTTTTGCCATTTATACGATTAACCTTTAATAAAGGGAAAAACTTCTCTCCGTCTTTAGGCGGGCGGACAAGTCCCTCGATAACATCACCTATTTTCAATCCAAACAATTTAATTTGCGATTGGGAAACATAAACATCATCAGGGGAATTGAGATAATTATAGTCTGCCGAACGCAACAAACCAAATCCGTCTGGCAATATTTCCAAAACACCCTCCGCCTCTATATTTCCTAAAAAAGATTGTGCATTGGCAGAATGTTGCTCTTTTTGTCCATTATCATGTTTTTTATCTTTTCCAACAACTGTCTCTTTTTCAGCAACATTATTTTCAACAGCAGATGTGTTTGTAGTATTTTCTTCTTGTTTTTGTATTGTATTTGTTTTCTTTGTCGATTCCCGCTCTCTTTGTATCTCGGCTTTTGCCCGCAATTTTACAGATTCTATATAAGATAATGTTTCCGCATCTGCAATTGCTTGTTGCTCTGCCTCTACTATAGGTAGTATCTCTTGTCTATCTGACAAATCATCAGTTTTAGTTTGTGCCACTGACTCATTGATTGCATTTATCATCGTATTTTGAAAATCTATTATTTTCAAAATCAATTCATCTTTTTCTAAGGTTTCAAAATCGGCAATTTTTCTGTTTTTTGCCAAGTTTTTTAATTCTGCAAGCGATTTTTTCTTTAATTTATCTAAATCTAACAATTGAATTTTATTAGCCATGTTAAAAAATTATACTGAAAACTTGGCGACATCAAGATATTGCCGCCTTAACTATGAAAGATATTGCAAAGATACAATTATTTTTCTTACCAAAGACGTTTTTTGCAAATTTTGCCTACAAAAAAAAGCGTTTTGTTTATTCAAAAAATTCGGCTAAACCTTTTCTGGCATCAGCGATTTTGGCATACCAATCTTGCCATGAATTTTGCCCTATCACATCGGTAATATACTTCACCGAAAGAAATGGGATACCCATCTCACGACATACATCTGCCACTCCGTAAGCCTCCATATCAACTACATCTCCATCTATATCAGAGCCTTGAGTTATAAAACTATCTCCTGTATTACAGATTCCCCCCTGAAGTATACTTTTAATATGCGTATACTTCTTGGACTTATTGGCTTTTAAAATATCTTTACTAAGTATTTCTTCTATCGGAAACTGTATTTCAGAAACAACTCCATCTAATACAACCTTTTGCAAATCCCTATCTATAAATCTATTACACACACACACGTCTCCGACTTGATGTTTAATAGTACCGGCCGTACCAAAATTTATCACCATATCGGGTTTATGTTCATAAATAGCACGCATTGTCCGCATAGCGGCTCGTACCTTGCCCATACCCGTAGCAACATAAATAAGTTCTGCTGACGGTATTTTTATTTCAATTTTTTCCTCTTCAATAGCGTATGGTAAAACTATTTTCATATTGTATATAAATAAAAAAACTTTTAAAATTTCCACGTATTCACTACATACGCGGTTATTATTAAAACTCAATTACTCTTTATCAGGTTGCCCAATATATAGGGCTATCAAATCTTCCGGAGCCTGCACTTGTATGGATTTTGTTGCTCTATCTACATTTATTATATATTTATCCACAATAGGCAACAAAATTTCCCCTTTAGGATTAGCAATATTAAATATTGCCTGATGGGGATAATCCAAAATTTCTTTAATATGCCCAAGCACGCCCAAATACTTATCGACCACCTCAAAACCAATTACTTCATGGTAATAAAACTTGTTTCCTGTCAATTTTGGCAACATAGCAAGTGGCAAGTATAGTTCAACGCCGACATATCTACTTGATTGGTCTTGATTTATATCTTCAAACTTAACGATAATCTGATTGTCGTTTTTTATTTTGATTTCTTCTATACAAAAAGGAATCGGTTCACCTTCTATATCAAGGTAAACCGATTGCATTTGGTAATATTTTTCAGGTTCATCGGTATCAAGAAAAACCACCAATTCACCTTTAATGCCAAACTGTTTAGTTATTTTGCCTAAATAGACAAAATCACTAAACATATTCAACAGTATTACTCTTCAACAGGGGCAGTTGCTTCTTCAGTAGCAGTAGCAGGATCAGCCTCATCTGTTGCTTGATTTTCTTCAGCGGCTGCGGCTTTTGCTGCTGCTTCTTGTGCTGCTTGACGTTTTTCTGCCAAAGCGGCTGCTTTTACCTCATTGACTTTTTGTTCTGCAAGAAGACGTTGTTTCATCTCATCTTTGCGACTATTGATGGATTGCAACTTTTCCTCGTTGAGTTTACGGGATTTTTCTTCTTTCCATGCTGCTAATTTTGCTTCGGCTTGTTCTGCTGTCAAAGCACCTTTTGCAACTCCACCCATAAGGTGTTTTTTCAAATAAATACCTTCACGTCTTAACAACAAACGTGCGGTATCTGACGGTTGTGCTCCGCAATTTACCCAATAATAAGCACGTTCTTCGTTCAAAACAACTGTTGATGGGTGTGTTAGCGGATTGTATGTGCCAATTTTTTCTA
>JAFZUH010000306.1 GCA_017618435.1 Bacteroidales bacterium
AGGGAAGTGAGTGAAAATTTAGCTGCAAAGCTTGCTTTGCAAGGAAATTTTGCTCGCTTCCTTTATCGTGTTAACGAAAAGCATCCTCTGACAGTTTTTTTTTAATTTATTAAAAGAAAACGCTTGTCATCAATGAGAATGCTTAAAAAAGGTGATACGGTAAAAAATGTTTTACCGTTCTGCAAGCCGTTTCGGATATTGAAACGATTATGACAAGAAACACGGGAAACGACAGATATTCCCCCTTCTAAGAGGGGCGGGGGGGAATTTTACCTTATCCCGCAGATGTATTATTTACTTTTGTCTTGATACAAAAGTAACAAAAATTATGCAAGCATGATGTTTTCTCGCCTCATCATACGAGCGAGCTCGTCTGCTTTCGGCTTACAGTAATTTCACAATAGTGATGCCGGTGCCGCCGGCTTCCACATGGGCATCATGAAAATGCTGCACGCAGGGGTGGGCGTGTAAATATTCCCTCACCACTTGTCGTAAAATGCCGTTGCCTTTTCCGTGCAATATATTTACTTCGTGTATGCTCAGCAGCATGGCGTCATCCAAATAGTGTTCTATGGCCAGAATGGCTTCTTCGGCGCGATAGCCGCGTATGTCCAATTGTAAGTTAAAGTGGGCGGCTTTTTCGTTGACGGTATTGTATATGTTGGCATTAAGCCGTTTGGCGGCTTTTTTTGCCATGGACTTGCTCACTTTCTCCACTTTGTTGAGGGCGGTGCGTACTTGCACCGAATTAAATTCCACCACCACATAGTCGTCTTCTATGGCTACCACTTCACCGATGGTTTGGGTTTGGGTGATAATCACGGTATCGTGAAGGCGTACAGGCTCTTTTTCTGCGGCAGGCGGAGCCGTGGCAACGGGCGGAGCCGTGGGCGGCTCTTGGATTTTGTCTATCTTTTCGGACTCCTGTTTCAGTTCTTCCCGCAATTTTTTTACCGTTGCTTTTTCCGCATTGGTCTCACGGATTTCCTTGATGGTGCGTTCTATCAGTCTGTTGCTGTTGTCAAGTATATTTTTTGCCTCTGTTTTGGCGGCATGTATCAATTCATGACGTTTTTCTTTCAGGTCTTGCTGTTGCCGGGTGTATTGTGCTATCAAATCGGCCAATTGCTTATCGGTGAAATCCATCAGTTTTTCCCTTTGTGCCAATTCGGCTTGTTTTTCTTCCAAGGTATGCAACAGCGTGTCGTATTTGATCCGGCTTTTGCCTGCTTTTTGTTTGGCTTTTTGTATAAAATGGCGGTTAAGACCGATTTGTTGGGCTATCTCAAAGGTGAAAGAGGTGCCTGCATGACCTGTCTGCAGTTGGAATGTGGGCTGCATTTTTTCCGTATTGTAGAGCATAGCGCCGTTTTCCACCTCTTGGTGGTTGTCGGCCAATGTTTTCAGGTTTCCGAAATGGGTGGTGACCAGCCCTATGCTTCCTTTTTTTATCATCTCTTCTATCAGCGTTTCCGCTATGGCTCCTCCGTATTGAGGGTCGGTGCCGCTGCCGAGTTCGTCCAATAAAAACAAACTCTGCTCATTGGCTTTTTGCAGTAGTGTTTTTATATTGTACAGTTGTGAACTGTAAGTGCTCAAATCGTTGTCTATGGACTGTTCGTCGCCGATGTTGATAAACAGGCTGTTGAATATGCCGCATTCGCTCATGGGTGAGGCGGGAATGGGGATACCGCATTGGAACATATATTGCAGCATGGCCAAAGTTTTGAGGCACACAGACTTTCCTCCCGCATTGGGACCGGATATGATCAATATGCGGTAAGTATGTCCTATATGGATATCCACGGGGACTATGTTTTTGTGTTGATGTTGCAATGAAATTTCCAGCAGGGGGTGACGGGCTTGTTTGAGGTCCACCATGGGCATGTCGTTGATAATGGGCATGCATGCCTGCAGTTTGATGGCGAATTTAGCTTTGGCGCGGATAAAATCCAATAAGGCCAGATATTTGAAACAACTCAGCAAATAGTCTGTTTGGGGACGAAGCATGTCGGCAAATCCGGTGAGGATTTTTATAATTTCCCTTTTCTCGTCCAATTGCAGATTGTGCAACATATTGCTTGCTTCAAACACCTCTTGGGGTTCTATGTAATAGGTGAGTCCCGAGGCGGACTGGTCGTGGATAAATCCTTTAATATGGCGTTTGTGCACAGCAGGAACGGGCAACACCATTCTGCCGTTGCGGATGGTGACATCCGCATTGTCATCCACAGTTCCTTCTTGTTTGGATTGGAGGAGTATTTTTTTGATGTTTTTGGATATTTCTGCTTCCAGGGCATGCATATTCCTGCGTATGGACAGGAGTGTTTCGGAAGCATGGTCGCGGATATTGCCTTTTTCGTCAATAATATGGTTGATTTGATATATCAAATCCGGATTAAATGCCAATTGCCGGCTTAATTCGGTGAGATGAGGATATTTTCCGTTATCGCTGCGCGAAAAAAAATACTTGCATGCCGAGGCGATATTGTTGAGGTCGGTGCGAAGTTCACACAATTCTTCCACTTCCAAAAACGACCCTTCCACCTCCAAGGCGGCGCAGGAAGCTCTTAAATCGTAATAGTCATGGGCGGGGAAGGGGGTGTCGAACAATAATATTTGTCTGAACTCTTCCGCTTGCTCTTGCCATAGCCTTATCAGTTCCTTGCGGTCGGTAAAACGCAATTTGTCCACCATGCTTTCTCCCAGAGAAGATATACATTCCTGTTTGAGCAGCGTGCGGATTTGCCCGAATTCTATCTTTTGTTCAAAATTGTGTGGATATATCATTGTTTTTCTTCGGTTACCACATCAAAAGTTTCTTCTATGGTCCAATTGGCTTTAGCTTCTATCCATCCCGGATAATAGATCACTTTTTCCGGTTGTATGCGTTCCACATATTTTCCGCTGTCCCACCGTCCGTTGCTGTTTTCGTCAATGATGACGCGGGCTGTATATTTGCCCGGAGTCAAATGCAGATAGGATATCTTTTTGTTGTATGTGATGGTGTCGCTTTGCACTATTTGTCGCTTTTCGTTCAGCAGTTCCACTATATATGTGTTGGTGGCGTAGAAGTTGTAATACAGGTTTACATCACCGAAATCTTTTATTGCGGCCGTGTTGACGGTAATGGCGATGCTGTCGTTGGTCCAGCCGTAGGCGGTATAAAATACCGAATCGGGGCAGAGCAGGGTATAGGCGGTTTTTTCCTGGCTGAAGTCAAAATCTATCTCCAGATATCTTTGCAGGCTATCCGTAAAATGGCTGTCCACGTAAATGGTATCTTTGACGGTGTCTTTAGGCACTATCATTCGCATTTGATGTTCTTTCCGCACTTGTACGGGATAGCCGAATTTCAGTATCAAATGTTGAAAGAGTGTTCCTTGCCGGGCTATACCCGTTGATACGTATTTTTTGTCGTCATCACTTTTTTTGGTAAGACGCGATCCCGGAGGTTTTTGTCCGGGGTTGAGTTCTATGGTGTCGGTGGGTATTCCGTTTATTTCTATTTGAAATTCAAATGTTTCGTTGATGGTGTCTGTAAAGAACACATGGACGGTATCCCGTGTGGGCACCATTTCTGTCTGTATGCCCGGCAGGGTGTCGGTGTTGCTGATTTGCCGCAGGAGGAATGATTCTGCCTTATTGCGGAATATCAGCTGGTAATGATAAAGGGCGAGCAGCTCTTTTTTTAAGAATTTTACCGTGGTATCGGTTTGTGTGAACATCAGCAGATGGCAGCTGTCAAGAGCGGGAGCGGGTGTGGTGATGGTGTCGCTCTTGTTTTCCATGCCGGCGGAAGACAGGCTGTCAACAAGGGCGGTGCTGTCGCCGGATAGGGTGTCGGCGGCCGGCAGGGCGGGCATGGGATAAGGCATGACCATTTGCTTTTGGAATGCTATTTGTTCGTCAGACTGGTCGTATTTCAAATTTTGATTCTTGTCTGTCAAAGCGCTGATATAATAAGGTCTGTCTGCTATGTTGACGAACATGTATTGTCCTTTTGCATCGGTTTTGCATATATATCTCGGTGTGAGGGTGCACAGGGCGGAATCTTGGTCTTCGGTGTGCAATATGACATAGGCGCCTTTGACGGCGTCCATGGTGAAGGCGTCTTTGATGGTGCCGCATAAGCACATGGTGTCTATATAGTCGCCGGTGGAGAACACTATATTTTTGGCAGGCAGCATGTTGCCTTCGGTATAGTCTTTAACGGCATGGTCGCACAAAACGATATAGGTGGTGTTGGAGTCCAAATTGCATGCTTTGAAATCTATTACCAGGGTCTTGCCTTTGAGGTGGTATTGTGGATTTTCATCCAAAGGCGGAGATATCAAAAAATTGGATTCCGGACTGACCAGCTCCACAAATTCGTCAAAGGTGATTTTTATTTCCTTATCATGAAAACGGGTGCTGTAGTCTTCCGGATGTTGGCTGAGTATTTGCGGCGGCGTGGTATCTTTGCTGCCGCCGGTGATGTTGCCTATGTGGGCACATCGGCACAATAATGCACTTAATCCGATAGCGGTGATGCCATAAATGAATGTCCGTATGCGCATGGAGGAGTAGCTTAGGATTTGTTGGCTCTTTTGCGTTCTATTTCATTGAGGATAATTTTACGCAAGCGCAGCGAATGCGGTGTTATTTCCAAATATTCGTCTTCGCCGATGTATTCCATATATTCTTCCAATGATAATTTGATGGCGGGAGCCAGCACCATTTTCTCGTCCGAGCCGGCGGCACGCATATTGCTCAGCTTCTTTGATTTGGTGACGTTAATCACCAGGTCGTCTTGTCGTATATGTATGCCCACCACTTGTCCGGCATACACTTGGTCCATAGGTTCCACAAAAAAGCTTCCTCTGTCTTGCAGCTTGTCCAAGGCATAAGCATATACCGTTCCTGTCTCCATGGCCACCAGCGAGCCGGCATGGCGCAGGCTGATGTCGCCTTTCCACGGTTCATAGCCTATGAGCCTGTGGCTCATCACAGCCTCACCTTCGGTGGCGGTGAGCATGAGGTTACGCAATCCTATGATGCCTCTTGAAGGAATGTGGAAGTTGAGACATATACGGTCACCTTTGGGGTCTATAGAGGTGATTTCCCCCTTGCGGCGGGTAGCCAAGTCTATCACCTTGCTGGAGAAATTCTCCGGCACCAATACGGTGAGCTCTTCTATAGGTTCGCATTTTTTGCCGTCTATCTCTTTGATGATTACTTTGGGCTGGCCGACTTGCAACTCATAGCCTTCCATGCGCATGGTCTCTATAAGTATGGACAGGTGCAAAATGCCGCGGCCATATACTATGTGCACGTCAGGAGAGGCCGTTTCTTCCACCCGTAAGGCCAGATTCTTTTCCAACTCCAGCATCAGCCTGTCTTTCAAATGCCTTGAAGTGACATATTTGCCTTCTTTACCATAGAAAGGTGAATTGTTGATGGTGAACAGCATGCTCATGGTAGGCTCATCCACCTTGATGGGAGGCAAGCCTTCCGGAGACTCAAAGTCTGCCACGGTGTCGCCTATCTCAAAGTCTTCTATGCCGAAAATAGCACATATCTCTCCTTGTTCTACAGGGTATTTTATCTTTTCTTTACCCAGACCTTCAAACACATACAGCTCTTTGATTTTTGATTTGGCAATACTGCCGTTACGTTTTACCAAAGATACATTTTGCCCCGCTTGCAGCGTGCCCCTGGTGAGTTTTCCCACGGCAATGCGGCCCACATAGGAGGAATAATCCAAGGAGGATATCATCATTTGTGTGTTGCCTTCTTGATGTTTGGGCTCAGGAATGTGCTCTATTATCTGGTCCAAAAGATAGCTGACATCATCGGTGGGATGCTGCCAGTCGGGACCCATCCAGCCTATTTTGGAAGAACCGTAGATAGTGGGAAAATCCAATTGATCTTCGCTGGCACCAAGGCTGAACATCAGGTCAAACACATCTTCCTGCGTTTTTTCGGGGTTGCAGTTGGGCTTGTCCACCTTGTTGATGACCACCAATGGCTTCAAATGCAAGTCTATGGCTTTTTGCAACACAAAACGTGTTTGGGGCATGGGGCCTTCAAAAGCGTCCACTATCAGCAATACACCGTCGGCCATATTGAGAACACGCTCCACCTCGCCGCCGAAATCACTGTGCCCCGGAGTGTCTATGATGTTAATTTTATATCCTTTGTATCTTACCGATACATTTTTGGATAAAATAGTGATGCCTCTTTCCCGCTCAAGGTCGTTATTGTCCAATATCAACTCTTGAACGCCTTGATTGTCCCTAAAGAGCTTGGATTGATACAATATACGGTCCACCAAAGTGGTTTTGCCGTGGTCCACATGAGCAATAATAGCTACATTTCTTATTTTCTGCATGGTGTAAAGGTTTCAAAAAATACAAACTACAAAGATAACATTTTTTTTTTAATTAAAAGAAAGCACTTGTCATCATTGTGAATGCTTAAAAAAGGTGATACGGTAAAAAAATGTTTTGCCGTTCCGCATATTGTAACAGTTATGGCAAAAAACACGTCAATGGCAGATCTTTCCCCCTTTTCAGGGGGCCGGGGGAATTCTCATTCCTCAACACGAAAGGCGAAAAACCTCCCCCTTCTAAGGGGGTCAGGGGGATTTTACCCTTATCCCGCAGATGTATTATTTACTTTTGTCTTGATACAAAAGTAACAAAAATTATGCAAGCATGATGTTTTCTCGCCTCATCATACGAGCGAGCTCGTCTGCTTTCGGCTTATCGAAAACATTCAAGGCAGCGATTTAAAAGCTAAAAAATAACTCATAAAGCTAAAGTCTGTAAACTCGCAGGCGATACGGATTTTGCAGGTCTTACTGCTACATAATGAATCATGAAAGAAACATTTCTACTCCTTAAGACGCTCAGACAGGTACAGACTTTTTAACGCTTTATTCCGTCATTTTTTTTAACGCTTTTTCATCGAATGCCCCTGTGGTGTGCCGACGTTGTACCATGAAATATTCATGGTAGCATAAGCTGACAGATACGAAAAATGTTTTTAAACGAAACGCGCCTGCAAGTTCCGCCTAACCGCATTAGAAAAAAATCGAATAAGAAAATGGAATGCCTGCAGCGTTAAGAAACACAAGTTGTCTGACGAACGTTACAGCCGCAGGCTGTAAAAGGAGGAGTTTTGTGTTTTAGCGAAGGCAG
>JAFZUH010000307.1 GCA_017618435.1 Bacteroidales bacterium
GAAAAAAAGAGTGTGTTTTTTCAGCAAAAATGGAAGATTTTTTACCCCCCAAAAAGTTAGGAGGTGATACCAAAGATGACGGAGGAGTTTCTTTAATGAGAATGTTTTTTATTTTTTACCACCCAACAGCGTACCCAACAAGCCACGACCGATTTTAAACAAAGTGTTTACGGCCTCCCGTTTGGCCTTTGTTTTCATCATTTTTGCCATACCGCCAAACAATTCATCTTGTTCTTTTTGCTTGCGGCGTTGTTCTGCCTGCTGTTGTTTTTCCAACTCTTTTCGCTGTTTTTCCGCTTCTTTTTGTCGGGCGAGTTCTTCTTTTTGTTTTACAGCCGCCTCTTTCGCTTCTTGTTCTGCTGATAATTGTTCTGTCAAAACTTCAAAAGCAGAACGATTATCTTCCATATTTTCGTAAGCACCAAAAACAACGGATTGCTTGATAATAGTTTGCCTTTCCATATCACCAATGGCTCCGACATGTCCTTCAGGAGGAATTATCGCAACCTTTTCCACCATACTCGGAACGCCTTTGTCGTCTAAAAAGGAAACCAAAGCCTCGCCTACTCCCAAATTCATAATAACTTCTTCCGTTTTAAAAGCAGGATTTTGGCGAAATGTTTGCCCCACGGCACTTATTGCCTTTTGGTCTTTGGGCGTATAGGCTCTTAAAGCATGTTGCACGCGGTTACCCAATTGTCCTAAAACAGTATCGGGAATATCCATTGGATTTTGCGTACAGAAATAAACGCCAACACCTTTGGAACGGATAAGTCTGACCACTTGTTCTATTTTTTCCAATAAAGATTTGGAAATATCATTGAACAGCAGATGGGCTTCATCGAAAAAGAACACTAATTTCGGTTTATCCAAATCCCCGACTTCCGGCAATTGTTCAAACAATTCCGACAGCAAATACAACAAAAACGAAGTATAAACACGGGGTGCGTTCATCAATTTATCAGCAGAAAGAATATTGATAACACCTTTTCCGTCTTGTGTTTGCAAAAAATCATGAATATCAATGGCAGGCTTGCCAAAAAACATATTGCCTCCTTGTTCCTCCAAGGCAAGCAAACTACGCTGTATGGCTCCTATACTGGCAGGTGAAATATTGCCATAACTTGTTGTGTATTCGCTACGATGATTGCCGACATATTCAACCATCTTTCTCAAATCTTTCAAATCCAACAACAATAAATTATTGTCATCTGCAATTTTAAATATCAAAGTTAAAACATCGCTTTGGGTATCGTTGAGGGTAAACAAACGTCCCATGAGCATAGGTCCCATTTCAGAAATTGTCGTTCTGACAGGGTGTCCTTTTTCTCCAAAAATATCCCAAAAACAAACAGGGAATGCTTTATAAGCAAACCCTTTTTCTTTTAAATGATGGTTGGCAATACTTTTTTCGATATGCTCATTATTGCCCCCCAGTTGACTAAGTCCCGATAAATCTCCTTTTATATCTGTTGCAAAAACAGGCACTCCCAAACTGCTGAAAGTTTCTGCCAAATTTTGCAAAGTACATGTTTTTCCTGTGCCTGTCGCCCCGCTTATCAAACCATGACGGTTAGCCATACGCAGGTTTATCCCTAATTCAGAATTACCACATATAGCACTAATTCCTTCACCGTCAAGATTTATCATAACAAATAGGGAAGAAACTTATTTGTTTTTTTTGAGCTCAGCAATCTCTTTTTTCAAGTTGGTTATTTCTTGCATCATATCAGGCAACAATCTCAAGGCTGCCAATTCTCTCCATTTTTTACTAACTTCTATTGCTGGAGCACCGAATAAAACCTTACCACCTGCTTCTACCGATTTGTCTATAGCAGATGTAGCCAACAATATAGTTCCCTTGCCGACAACCAAATCTTTATTAATAGAAACTCTTGCCCAAATTGTACAATCATCTTCTATGGTAGTTACTCCGGCAATAGCACAATGAGAACCCACTAAAACATGTTTACCGATACGGGTATCGTGTCCAACTTGAACATGATTGTCAAATTTACAACCTTCACCTATATAAGTATCACCGCTAACGCCTTTATCTATGGTACACAATGCACCTATTTCAACATTATCGGCAATAGTTGTTGTTCCACAAGATTCCAATTTGTCCCAAAATTGAGGGCGGCGTTTAAAATAAAAAGCCTCACCGCCTATAACACTATTGGATTGGATAATTACATTATTTCCAATTGTTGTATGGTCATAAATACTTACATTGGAATGAATAATGCAATTTTTACCGATTTTCACATTTTTACCGACAAAAACACCCGGTTGCAGAATTGTACCTTCGCCAATTTCAGCAGAAGGGTGAACGAATGTTGTTTGAGGTTCAAATTTACGGATATGTTTAACAATTTTCACATAAGCACTAAACGGGTCTTGAACAACTATCAAGGTTTTGCCGTATGTGTTTTCAGGTTTAATATCGATAAGCACAAAAGCCGCTTTGCTTTTTAATGCTTTTTCATAATATTTTGAATTATCAACAAAAGTGATTTCTCCATTTTGAACCATGTGTATTTCATTGATACCAAGCACGGTATCATTTTTATTTCCAATTAATTCTGCTGGAGTTTCTATAATTTGCAGAATCTCTTTTACTGATATTGCTTTTTCAAAAATCATTATTTTCTTATTTTACTCGTTCAGAATAGCGGTTAGTACGGGTATCAACTTTTATCATTTCCCCTTCATTGATAAACAATGGCACCATTACTTCGGCACCTGTTTCCACAATGGCACGTTTCAAAGAATTGGTAGCCGTATCACCTTTAACACCAGGTTCGGTATAAGTAACTTTCAAATCTACAAAAGCAGGCAACTCACAAGTCAGCGGAGTATCTGATTCTGTATGATACATCACCTCTACAATTTGACCTTCTTTCAACAATGCCGGATTGGAAATCAAGTTTCCATCTATAGCAATTTGTTCGAAAGTTTCATTATGC
>JAFZUH010000308.1 GCA_017618435.1 Bacteroidales bacterium
ATAAATATTCGTTCCACGTTGTATTTTCCTGCAAAGGAAAATACATTTTACAAAAAATTAAGTTCTCTTCATGACGCTCTACCGTTTTGCTGTCTTTTCTTAAGAAATACACCCTTTGTATAGCCCATTGTTCAGACGCATTTTCACGCTGATAACATTCCAAACGATATAAGGTATCCCCATTACCTGAAACAAATTGCGATTCGATAACTTCACGCCATTGATAATTAAGATGTTTAACCGAATGGTCAAAATCATTCCATATAGTTTGTTCAACATCATATTCCTGCCAAAAACCAACTTCCACAGGATAATAGTCATAACCAAAATCTACAATTTGTTCTATCGGTTTCAACTCTTTTTCTTTGCACGAACACAAAGCGACAGCACAAAACAACCCAATAATATATTTTAAATTCATCTGCATTTTTTTATCTACTCACAAATATCAATAAACCCGCCAGCCACCACATCATCGCCTTCGTAAATTACCGCCGATTGTCCCGGTGTTATAGCCGATGCCGGTTCTATAAAAGTTACATTCAATTCATCTCCTTTTTGGTTAATCAACGATTTATGCCCATAATCACGATAACGGATTTTTGTTTCCGCCTCAAAATCAGCAGGTATCTGCTCATACTTGGAAAAAACACATGAACGCACCTGCATTTTTGTGGACAGCAAATCGGCTTTATCCCCTAATGTTATCGTATTGTCTTCGGAATTGATACGGCAAACATATTTTGGCACACCAAAAGCCACTTCCAAACCTTTACGCTGACCTATTGTATAATAAGCTATTCCCTTATGTTTTCCGACAACATTTCCATTGGTATCCAAAAAGTTTCCGCAGGGCATACGCTGTTCTATATCAGACACATGCTCTTTCAAAAAATCACGATATTGATTGTCCGGAATAAAACAAATATCATAACTTTCCCGTTTCTGTGCCAATTTCACAAAACCCTTTGCTTGGGCTATTTTTCTAATTTCCGCTTTGGTATAATCTCCTAACGGAAAAATTGTTTTTGCCAAATTGTCCTGACTCAAACCCCATAATACATAACTTTGGTCTTTAGTTGCATCTTTAGCCTTTGACACAAAATACCGTCCGTTTTCGTATTTTATACGGGCATAGTGTCCTGTGGCTATCGCCGAACAATCCAACTGTTTTGCCTTTTCTATCAATGCTTTCCATTTCAAATGAATATTACACAATATGCATGGATTGGGAGTACGTGCCTGCAAATATTCACTGATAAAATTATCAATGACAATATCCTTAAATTCTTTGGTGAAATCCAAAACAAAATGCGGAATATCCAAAGACACGGCCAATTGTCTTGCATCATTGATAGCATCAACGTCACAACATGCGGAAGAATGCAGGGAGCATGATGGTGGATAATTCCACAATTTCATGGTTACTCCCACAACGTCATACCCTTGTTCTTTGAGCAATATGGCACTGACAGAACTATCCAAGCCACCGCTCATTGCCATTAATATTCTTCCTTTACTTGACATCATCAGGAGATGTTGAATTTAACAATGATTTTATATTCTGATAACTATCCCCCGAAACAATAACATCGTAAGCAAATCGGGG
>JAFZUH010000309.1 GCA_017618435.1 Bacteroidales bacterium
AGAGGCTCCTTTTAAAATATCCAACACATTCATTTCTTTCTGAATACGTCTGGATATATCATATTTGGTCATACCTTCCGCCTTGAACTTCCGATACATATCGTCATTGGCCTTGTTCAAATGATTGGCTATCGTTTCCAAAATGGTAATGGTATCACTTGTTTCTATGGGATGTTGCCCCAAGGCAACCAAATCTTTGAACAATTCATCGGAATTGGTCATATTGAAATTGCCCGCAACAACAATATTTCTTGATACCCAGTTGTTGGTAATGATAAACGGATGTACGGTGCTAATATCATTTTTGCCATAGGTACCGTATCTTAAATGCCCCAGAAACAATTCCGAAGCAAATTTGACATTATTTTTCAACCATTTGGCATCTTTCAACTTTTCAGGATTTTCATCTGCCAACTTCTGTAAAGAATCGTATACGGGTGTAAAACAATCCTTAATCGGCGTAGCGGAATTGGAACGTTGTCTGTCTATATAACCAATACCGGGTGCAGCATCAAATTTGATAGCAGCAAAACCAGCCCCATCTTGTCCCCGATTGTGTTGTTTTTGCATCAATAAATACAATTTGTTCAACCCGTAAAAAGCAGTGGAATATTTTTCTATATAATAATCCAATGGTTTTAATAATCGTAGTAAAACTACACCACATTCATGTTTCAACTGCTCACTCATATTGATTTTGTGTATTTTTTATTTTTGATTAATATTGTTCATTTTCGTTTGGAAAATCCCTTGTTTTCACATCTTTGATATAATGTTGCACGGCTTGTGTGATTTCCGCACTCAAATCATGATAACGCCTTAAATATCTTGGAGAAAATTGTTGTGTTATTCCCAACATATCGTGCAATACCAATACTTGACCATCTACATCCCCTCCGGCTCCAATACCGATAATAGGTATTTTTACCGATTCGGACACTTGCTTGGCCAATAAAGCCGGTATTTTTTCCAATACAATGGCAAAACACCCCGCTTTTTCCAACAACAAAGCATCATGCAAGACCCTATCTGCTTCCATAGGATCTTGGGCTCTAACCGTATAGGTGCCGAATTTATTAATAGATTGAGGAGTTAGTCCCAAATGTCCCATCACGGGAATGCCTGCAGTGAGAATCCTATCTACCGATTCTAATATTTCTTTGCCACCTTCCAATTTCACAGCATCAGCCCCCGATTCTTTCATAATACGTATAGCCGAATGCAACGCCTCTTTGGAATTGCCTTGATAGGTACCAAATGGCATATCAACCACAACCAAGGCTTTTTCCACAGCAGAAACAACCGATGTAGCATGATATATCATGTGATCCAAAGTGATAGGCAAGGTGGTTTTGTAACCCGCCATAACATTGGCAGCACTGTCGCCTACCAATATCACCTCCACGCCTGCCAACTCCAACAATTTGGCCATGGAATAGTCGTAAGCGGTGAGCATGGCTATTTTTTCATGATTGTTTTTCATGCGTTGTAACACATGTGTAGTAATTTTTCCTGCTGCTTGTGAGATACTTGATGACATTGCTTATTATTTGAAATAATATTTTAGATAAAATACAAAGATAACACTTTTTTAAACACTATAAAAAAAGATAAAAACATTTCATTTTTTCTGTAAAAATATAATTGTTTATTTTCCACAAAAAATATATTTTTAAATATTTTTCCTTGATTTTTATTTCGTTTTTATCAAAAAAATTGCTATTTTTGCACAAAATTTTAATACATTAATTATATGAATTATTTATCGGATAGAATAAACCAAATGGCAGAATCAGAAACACTTGCCATGACCCAACTCGCACGTGAACTAAAAGCACAAGGCAAAGACGTAATCAGTTTAAGTATAGGAGAACCCGACTTTAACACTCCTGATATGGTCAAAGAAGCCGCCAAAAAAGCTATTGACGACAATTTCACCCATTATCCTCCTGTTCCCGGTTATGCTGATTTGAGAGAAGCGATCAGCAAAAAATTCAAAAGAGACAACAATTTGGATTACAAACCAGAACAAATAGTGGTTTCTACCGGTGGCAAACAAGCCATTTACCAAGCAGTAATGGCAACCGTTAATCCGGGCGATGAAGTGATTATCCCCACTCCATTTTGGGTATCATACAAAGAAATTGTCCGCGTAGCAGGCGGTATTTGTGTATATGTGAAAACTAAAATAGAAAACGATTTTAAAGTTACCGCAGAACAGTTGGAAGCCGCTATTACTGACAAAACCAAAATGATTATTTTCAGTTCGCCTTCCAACCCTACAGGTATGCTATACACCAAAGAAGAATTGCGTAAAATTGCCGATGTGGTTGCCCGCCATAAAAATGTACTGGTTTTGTCTGATGAAATATACGAACATATCAATTTTGTAGGACACCACGAAAGCATTGCTCAATTCAATGATGTATATGAACAAGTGATAACTGTGAACGGTGTTGCCAAAGGGTTTGCCATGACAGGTTGGCGTATCGGTTTTATCGGTGCCCCCAAAGTGATTGCTCAGGCTTGCCAGAAACTACAAGGACAAATCACCTCTGCAACTTGCTCCATTGCTCAAAAAGCAACCGTATGTGCCATGAATATGGACCCCCAAACAAGCAAAGACATTATTGATATGAGAGCCAAATTTTTAGAACGCAGAGATTTGGTTTTTAAACTTTTGAAAGAAATACCGGGCTTGGAAGTCCGTTTGCCTCAAGGGGCTTTCTATTTCTTCCCCAAAGTAAATGCTTTCTTTGGTAAAAAAACTGAAAAAGGCAACCTTATCAACAACAGCACCGACTTGAGCATGTACTTGCTCAACGAAGCCAATGTAGCAACCGTACAAGGCAGTGCTTTTGGTGATGACGAATGTATCAGATTGTCTTACGCTACATCTAATGAAGCATTAATTGAAGCCATCAGACGTATCAAAGTCGCATTGGAAAAATTAAAATAATTTTTTTATATCTTATTTCTTAAAAAGGAGCGATTTTCGCTCCTTTTTTTTTACCCATCAGTTCCTTTCAAAAAAAAAATTATAACTTTGCAAAGTTATTTCTTTGAAATTTTGTAAATGGACTTCGCAAGATGAAAAAGAAATACCCAATCAATAATTATAAACAAAAGAAGTCCTTTTTAGTGAACATGAGAAATTTATCTTTAATTACGATTGCTTTGCTTATCGGAAGCATGATGATGGTGGGCTGTAAAAAAGAAAAAGGTGCAGACAACTCCAATGACAATCCTAACCCTACAACAAATACGGGAAAGATTGCCTACAAAGTAGACAACACCTATGAGCAAATGGTGGCAGACACTTGTTTCAAATACAATATTACCTATTGGACAAGTCCAACCGATTCTTTCTTGGTAGAAAATGTTACCTTGCCTTGGACATCACCGGAATTTACGGTAACTAAACCATTTAAAGCCCACGTAATGGGTATTGTCCATTATAATGAAAATTCACTTCCTGCCGGACAATTCTATTTCGGACAAAGAGCCATTATTCTTGAAGACGGCGAAGAAGGTATGGTATCAGGTGGACTGGAAAGTTTTTCTTCCGCAACAGACTTTAAAAACACAATCCCCAATCGACCTGACTTGTTAAAATTCTCTTTACAATGTACCTTATTGGAAGACTAATTCGCTTCCAAACATTCTTCAGGCGTTTTGAAAACACAAAGACCACAAACAAACAGATTGTTTTGTGGTCTTTTTTAGTAGCAATGATAATAAATCAAAAAGAGGAACCGAACGGTTCCTCTTTTTGTGGTGCTAACTGGAGTTGAACCAGTGACCTGCGGATTTTCAGTCCGACGCTCTACCTACTGAGCTATAGCACCTTTTTTGAGATTGCAAAGATAGAAAAAAAAACAATACAAAACACTATTTTTTCTATTTTTTTACAAAAAACTATAAATATACTTAATATCAATAAAATAACAATAACGCTATAAGCCGAATTCTGTATCTTACATTATAAGATTTCTGTCATTTATCTAGGATATTTATCACTAAATACCTCCATCGACCTACCCTCCGAGTCAGGCGAGCAACCCTCAAACCCCGGTTTACATGGTCTTTCAACCCATAAGGTTTACCCTCTTGCTACGTTACCGTAACAAGATGTAGGCTCTTACCCTACATTTTCACCCTTACCAATACACTTATTGGCGGTTATTTTCTGTGGCACTTGCTGTCTTCAAAAGAAAATTTGAAGCCTTCCCGTTAGGAAGTATGGTACTCTATGTTGTTCGGACTTTCCTCTCCTTTTTGCAAAGCAGCGACAGAACGCGTTATTGTTATTTTATATAAAATCAACAAGACCTTTGCCTTGTCGTATCAATTCTATTTCATCATTCAAACAACTGATAACAGTAGAGGGTGTATTGTCCCCAAAACCACCGTCAACAATCATATCAACTTTATCTTTATACAAATCACATATCAACTCTGGGTCAGTAAGATATTCCACCATATCATCTTCCACTTTTAACGAAGCATTCATAATGGGATTACCCAACATTTTTACAATATCACAAGGTATATTGTTGGCAGGCACTCTTATACCCACTGTTTTTTTCTTTTGTACACATTTGGGAACTTTATTGTTGGCTTCCAACACAAAAGTATAAGGACCGGGCAACACCCGTTTCATCAGTTTGAAAATAGCATTGTCTATCGGCCTTGCAAAATCTGACAAATTGCTAATATCATAACAAATAAAAGAAAAATTCGATTTTTCTTTTTTCTTGCCTGTCAATTGGCACAATCTATCAAAAGCTTTGGCATTGTAAATATCACAACAAATACCATATACCGTATCTGTCGGAATAATTACTATTCCCCCACTTTGTAAACAATCAACGACTTTTTTTATTTGCCGTTCATTGGGATTTTCCTCATATATTCTCGTGTATATTGCCATAATAAAAAAAGGGTAAGCTACTCATATCGCACCGCTCAACCACCTTACCCTTGCTACCTTCCGATCCTGGGGGAGTTCAACAGGAGCTGGTCGTATAAGACTTACCCAAATGCAAAGATAACATTTTTTTTATTTCTTTTTCCTCTTTTTCAAAAAAAAATACAGAAAATTTTCAAAAACAACACCTTTGATTGCCATCAATGGCTTCATCAAGCGATTAAATACTTAATCTTTGACCAATCGTACCGCTTGACAGAAATAAGGGAAAGAATATCAGCAATGGTCGGGAATGACGTCTTTTTCCGCCAATTTGCTTTACAAGACTCGCTATGCTCACTTGCATTAGCATTTTCTTTGCCGCAATTTTGACATTTCATCTTAAATAAGTGTGTTGAAACTATTTATTTACAACTACTTCTTCAAAACCTTCTATTATATCGCCGACTTTAATATCGTTGAAACTTTCAATATTCAAACCGCATTCATAGCCAGCCGTAACCTCTTTTACATCATCTTTAAAGCGTTTCAAAGAACCCAATCGACCAGTAAAAATCACAATACCATCTCTGATAATTCTGATACGGGTTGTTCTTTGCACCTTACCGTCAAGCACATAGCAACCTGCCACTGCCCCAACTTTTGAAATACGGAATACTTCCCTAACTTCGATATTGCAAACAATGGTTTCTTTCATTTCAGGTGCTTTCATACCTTCAATAGCATCTTTCAATTCATTGATGGCATCATAAATAACAGAATAGGTTCTAATATCCACTTGTTCTTGTTCTGCCAATCGTTTTGCCCCGCCAGACGGTCTGACTTGGAAGGCTATAATAATGGCATTGGAAGCCGAGGCCAACAAAACATCTGATTCTGTAACTTGCCCAACAGATTTATGGATAACATTCACTTGTACTTCTTCCGTTGTCAATCTCAACAACGAATCTGACAAAGCCTCTACTGAACCGTCAACATCACCTTTTACAATAATGTTCAATTCCTTGAAATCGCCAATAGCAATTCTTCGACCTATTTCGGTTAAAGTAATATGTTTTTGAGTTCTCAGCCCCTGTTCACGTATCAGTTGCAAACGTTTACTAACCAAATTTTTAGCTTCTTTATCTTCCGACATTACTCTAAACGTATCTCCTGCCTGTGGAGCAGAATCCAAACCGAGCAACAAAACCGGAGAAGACGGACCGGCAGAGGTTACCAACTGATTACGTTCATTGTACATTGCCTTGATTTTTCCGTAACTTGTTCCCGCTACAACTATATCCCCTTTCCGCAAAGTTCCGTTCTGCACCAACATTTTGGCAACATAGCCACGACCTTTGTCCAAAGATGATTCTATAACGGTTCCCACAGCCACAGCATTCGGATTTGCTTTTAATTCAAGCATTTCGGCTTCTATCAATACTTTTTCCAACAAAATATCAACATTGATACCTTTTTTAGCGGAAATATCTTGACTTTGTATTTTTCCGCCCCATTCTTCCACCAAAAGATTCATATTTGCCAAGGCGGTACGAATCTTATCGGGGTCTGCACCGGGCTTATCTATCTTATTGATAGCAAATATCATAGGAACACCTGCCGCCTGTGCGTGATTGATAGCCTCTACCGTTTGCGGCATTATAGTGTCATCAGCAGCAATTACAATAATAACAATATCGGTAATTTTCGCACCACGGGCACGCATAGCCGTAAAAGCCTCGTGTCCGGGTGTATCCAAAAACGTTATCTTTCGTCCATCGGGCAATTGCACCTCGTAGGCACCTATATGCTGCGTTATACCACCAGCTTCACCGGCAATTACATTGGTTTTTCTGATATAGTCCAACAATGAAGTTTTACCATGGTCAACGTGTCCCATAACGGTAACGATAGGTGCACGCGGTTCCAAATTTGCATCATCATCGGCTATCACAACCTCATCTTCCAACTCCGTATCTGAAAACTGTACTTGAAAACCGTATTCTTCAGCCAAAAGAATAATGTTTTCTTTTTCCAATCTCTGATTGATGGAAACGAATAACCCAACACTCAAACACGTAGAAATCAATTTATTAACAGGAACATTCATCATCGTTGCCAATTCATTGACGGTGATAAATTCCGTTACTTTCAAAATTGCACTTTCTTCCGCTTGTTTTTCGTGCTGAAGTTCCATTTCTTTATGAATCAACTCACGTTTTTCCCTACGGTGTTTGGAAGTCTTTGTCTTGCCGAGCGGGGCCATTTTTGCCATGGTTTTTTTGATAGACATTTCAACATCTTCCAAACTAATATCAGGGTGTTTTTCTCTATGTTTGTCTTTTTTCCTTGCGTGATGATTAGAATTTTTCTTTTCTTTTTCATCTATGGCAGCATATTTATCCTCCGGACTGAACTTGTTGATTCTTTTACGTTTTTCCTTTTTCTTGTTGGATTCCTTATCTGTCGATTTGTTGTTGATGGTATCAACATCTATTTTATCAACAACTTTTACGCCCGATAATTTTTCCACTGTCGTTTCAATAAAATTATCAACATTGATATTCAGGTTGTTTTTTTGAACATATTCTGTAGCCATTTTTCTTTGCTGTTCGGCGGCAAATTTTTTCTCGGCTTCAATACGTTTTTTGGCTTCCCTCAAATGTTCTTCTTTCGATTTTTTCTTCGGTTTGGTAATGCTGTTTATCGCATCTAAATCTATTTTACCAACCGTTGTGGCTCCTTTCAACTGCGGTACTTTTGTTTCAATGTGTTCAGGAACAGGTTTTTCTACCTTTTTCACCTCTGTTTCTTCTTGATTTTGTACCAAAGGAACAATCGTTTCGGCTTGAACATTGCTGTTTTTTGATTCTTCAAAGTTTGCAGTTGAAGCATCTTGGCCAAGGGCAACCTCTTTTTCTTTTATAGGCTTTTTCGTTTGTGTTTCTTTTGATTTATCCAAATCATGATTTTGTTTTTCAACATTATCTTCCACAGCATTTTGAGCAGATGGTTCGTCTGTTTTGCCTTTTTTTGCTTTCGCTGTTTTTGTTGATTTTTCTGAAGATTTGGACTCTTTTTCTGCTTTTGTTTTCTTCTTTGGTTTTTCTATATCTTCGATGTCTATTTTACCTATAATCTTAGGACCTTTTATTTTTGTTGAAGATTCTTCTTGGTGTTCTGCACTTTCGTTTTTTTTCTCATTTTCCGGTGCAGATGTCTGTTCTTCCGTTTCTTGCTTAGGCTCAATATCAGACACTTGTTGTACAGGTTGTTCTTGTTTTTTGGCCTCAACAACAGGAGTTTCAACAGGTTCTGCTTTTTCAGCAACAGATGGTTTAACAGATGGTTTCTTTTCCTTTTCTTGTACAGGAGCCGTAGCGGATTTTTTTTCAACTACAGGCATAGTTTTTACTGCTACCTCTGTTTCCTGTTGTTCCTGCTCATCTTCTTCTTGTATGAGTACAGTAGCGGCTTTTGAGGCTGTCCCAATCTCTATTTGATTGGCTTTTTCTCTTACGGCTTTGTCGGTTTGGTATTTTTCTACCAACAAATCATACATTTCCGCCGTAAGTTTGGAATTAATACTATCTTCCACCTGAAAATTTTTACTTTGTAAAAATTCTACAATGGTAGATGTCGCGACATTAAACTCGCGAGCCGCCTTGCCTAACCGTGGGATTATCTTTTTTTCTTCTGACATCGATGATATTATTTTTTGTTAAAATGTAATTAGTAATTTTTTTGATAGTCTTTATTAATTGACATTCAGTGAAGTTGTATTATCTTCATCTTCATCATCTTGGAATTCCTTACGGATAATATTGATAACTTCGTCTATGGTTTCTTCTTCCAAATCTGTTCTGCGTATCAGTTCATCTCTGTCTATACTCAACACGCTTTTACCCGTATCGCAACCGATACTGCGCAAAACATCAATTATCCAAGGATCAATTTCATCTTCAAATTCCTTAAGTTCAATATCTTCTTCAGCAATAGCGTTTTCTCTTACAACTTCGATTTCATACCCCGTAAGTTTGCTTGCCAAACGAATATTTGAACCGTTTTTACCGATAGCCAAAGATATTTGGTCTGGTTTCATAAAAGCAGTAACGCTCTTGTTTTCTTCATCTATCGTTAATGAAGTTATTTTTGCCGGATTCAACACACGTGCAACATAGAGTTCTATATTACTTGTATAGCTTACAATATCAATATTTTCCTCTCTCAATTCTCTCACTACCCCATGTATACGAGAACCTTTCATACCAACACAGGCTCCGACAGGATCTATTCTGTCATCAAAGGTTTCAACGGCAATTTTAGCCCTTTCACCCGGTATTCTTACAATATTTTTAATGACTATCAACCCATCATAAATTTCCGGAATTTCTTCTTCCATCAATCTTTCTAAGAAAACAGGGGATGTACGGGAGGCTTCTATAAAAGCGGAATTGGTTTTGGGTTCCACTTTTACCACAACCGCACGAATAGGGTCGCCTTTTTTATAAAAATCTCTTGGAATAATACCTGTTTTTTTAATGACAAGTTCTATGCCCTCTTCATCTACAAAAGAAATTTCTTTTCGTGTGGCATGTACAACGGTACCGGTTATGATGTCGCCAATTTTCTTTTCATATTTATGAAAAACAACATCTTTTTCATATTCGGCTATCTTGGCGGCCAAACTCTGACGAAGAGCGATAATATCTCTACGACCAAAATCTTTCAAAAGAATGGTTTCACACAATTCTTCCCCAACCTCAAAGTCTGGTTCAATTTTCACCGCTTTCGATAATTCTATTTGCGTACATTCATCGGTAAGATGTCCGTCTTCAACAATTTCCAAAAAACGTTGAAATTCAACATCACCCTTATCTACATTAACAAATACGTTCACATTGCTGTTTGCACCGTATTTTTTCAACAACATTTGTTTGAAAATATCCTCCAAAATGTGCATTAAGGCTTCTCTGTCAATGTGTTTAAATTCCTTAAATTCTGAGAAAGTGTCTATCAGATTAAGATTTTCAGTCATTTTGTTTATATTATATAATGTTTATTTAAATACTATTTCCAATTTTGCTGTCTTTATATCATACATGGGAATCATCTTGTCGATTTTAGGGTCTTTCATTTTGGCTCCTGCTATTTGCAAAACAATTTCTTTTTCATTGGCAGACAAGAGCAATCCTGACAATTTTGTTCCGTCTTGCAATTGCACTGACATTTGTTTGCCTACAGCATTGACATATTGCCGCAAAAATTTCAAAGGCTGTCCCAGCCCGAATGAAGATACGTGCAATTCAAAATCTTCTTTATTTCTGTCCAAATGCTTTTCAACATAACGGCTGACTTCAACACAACTATCTATCGTAACACCGTTGTCGCCATCAAGAAATATGTAAATGATATTGCCTGGTTTTACTTTTATTTCTCCGATAAACAAATCGGTATCGGCAATTTTTTCCTCAACAAGTTGTTTTATATTATTTATTGTTATATTTCCCATACCGTTATTTTTTTATAAAACATCTAAAACCAAAGGAGGCCGCTTTAGCGACCTCCTTAGATTTGTCCCTTAAAAAAAATCCCACTACATTTGCAATGAGTGAGATTTTAAGTTGACCAACCAGGATTCGAACCTAGACAGACAGTACCAAAAACTGTAGTGCTACCATTACACCATTGGTCAATCGCTAATGCAATGCAAAGGTATAACTTTTTTTATTACTACACTACTTTTTTGAAAAAAATTTTTCATTTTTTTATTAAAACAATGAATATGAATGAAAAAAAATTTATATTTTCACATAAAAAAAGAGAAAACATTGCATTTTATGGCATACTTTTCCCACTCTTGGCAAGTGTTTTTGGCAGGTTGTTCCCATTTTTTTTTCATTTTTTCGACTACGCTCGCCTTATTTTTCACCACAAAATAGTCAACTAAAAGGTTACCATTTGTCAAAATTTTGTTCAAAATACCCTTTCAAGCGTTCTTCATCGGCAATCACTTGTCGCAAATATTGCAATTGACGAGGTGCTTTGCCCACATTCAAGCACAATTTCAAATAACCGCCTTCGGCATATTTTTCCGACAAATGTTGTTTCACAAGATTATAAATAAACTGTTTGTCTGCTTCCGGATAACAAGAACGACTATATTGTATCGACCTGCGGATAACCACATCGGTATCCAAATCCCTATCGGCATCGGCAACTATTTTTCCATAAATGCTTCGTGGCGGATGTTGAGCCGAAGCCCTATGGTCAAAAACGGCTTCTGACATTAATATAATGTCATCTTCAACAAACCATTTTTTCAAATGCCCATCGTTCAACATATATTCAGCCGAATATTGGTGATGCAAATCCCGTCCCTTTTTCATACCTATATCATGATATGCGGCTATAGTGTAAGCCAAACGCTTGTCTGCCTGACATATTTCCGCCAAAGACAAACTTTCTTGAATAACCGCACGCACATGCTCAATGCCATGTGATACATCAAAACAATGATATTGGGGAATTATTTGTTGCTCTATATAGGTTTTCCAATCATCCATAAAAAACATATAAATTTACATACAAAATTACAACAAAAAATAGTATCTTTGCAAAAAATTAATAGTATTAACAAAATTATAAATTCATTTTTCATGAAAAAACTTATTATTTTTATGATTTCTATGTTAGTTGTAACTAACATAATGGCACAAGATACGATTTATTCGGTAGGTAATTATGCAAGTTCCACAGACAACAATGGTGTTTGTTTGCTTAGAAACGGAAGTTGGCTTACCAACAGAAGTTCGGCAAATTATAATTTTGACGCAACTGACGTACTTGTCAGGAAAGATACGGTTTATTATTCATACAACAACACTACCTTGCATAATGGCTATATCGCCACTTATCCTACAATAGGGACAGCCTTTCTTAACGCAGGTACAAATTCAACTATAAATGCTATGTGTCTTTCTGAGAGAAATACAATCTATTCCATCGGACATAAAAAAAACAGCACAGGAAAATATCAGGCATGTTTGTGGAAGAATAACGATACTACACCTATTTGGATAGGAAATACCAATTATGCCAGTTGGGCGTATGCCGGCTGTATGGGCAAAATATCGGGTAGTAATACAATGTGGACAATATCAGTAGGTTGTCAATATACGTCTTCCACAGTATATAAAGGAGTAGTATGGAAATACGACACTTTGTTGTATAATTTAGGAGATAGTATTATACCCCAAGCCGTTGCTTTGTATAAAGGAGATGTTTATACAGCAGGTCTGGATGCGAGAAATCCCAACAAACGCATTATTAAAGTATGGAGAGGCAGCACACTTATTTAT
>JAFZUH010000310.1 GCA_017618435.1 Bacteroidales bacterium
GTCGGCAGAAGCGACAATATATGGCGGATATAATTGGATTTACTTGGCAATAAATATATTAGCGATGGGGATAATTGTTTGGCTTTCTATTGTGGTAGGAAAACATAAAGACAAACAAATCAACAGATAATTCTTGTCAAATTTGTACCTTTAATTATTGGTAGTTTTTCTTTTATAAATAGGAAAAACTTCTATGTTATCAAAACTAAGCCAAAAAACAATAAAAAGAATTAATCAAGCAGGCGGACAAGCCGCCTGCTTTTGAAAAAATATAGAAATAGAAAATTGTACGTAAGGATATGAACAAGTTGATGTATTGGAGCAAACATTTGTTTGATTTGTGTATTATCTCAATGAATAGATTTTTTATTGCATTGTGCATATTGTTATGTATGCACAATGTTTTTTCTCAGACAGAAAAAGAAATGTATGATTATCTTTCTTTTGACACCGTTTTTTCAATTGCAAAAACGGTCAGACCTGCTTCTATAGTTGCTACCCAAGATAAAAATTCCGCTTATTTTATCAATTACGACCGAAGTCAGAAAACAGATACGTTTATATTGTATAAATTTGATATTTACACCTATAAATTAGATTCATTTAGCTTATCAATTCCAGATTTGCCGGCAAAGATGACCCAAAGTAGATACAAGAATTTTTCATTTATCACGAAAAAAGGAAAATTGTTTGCCGTGGCTTTTGATAAGTTTGTCTTTTTGTTTGAAGAACACAACGGACAATATGTTTTTTCAAAAATGCTTGGTATACCCTTGTCCGTTAAGCGGGCAGAATTGTTAGATGAACACACTTTGTTGTTGTATGATTGTTATTATAGCCATACACCTTCGGTTTATCTTGCATTATATGATATTGATAAAGAACAAATTGTTCGGAAAATTGAACCCGATTATTTTCACCCTTTGTTTGAGTTTTTCAATTCCAATCAGATGTTTACAGTTTGTGGAAGTAGGATTGTTTTTGCTCATCGGGGAAAATATGCATCTGTGTTTTATGATTTTCATTTAGATTCTATAGGGTACTTTTCTAAAAAGGACACGAATTGGAAAGTTTTGTCTGACAAAACGATAAAAACAATAAAACACAAGTATCATATATACGATGCTCCGTCTATTGGGCGTGTTATGGAGAATTTAGACCATACTATCTGTCAGCAACGTGCCATACACAGCATAGACACCTCTAAAGTTATTTGTTTTTATCAACCCCCGTATGAATCAGGTAAGGCTCCTGCCATTTATGTAGATATTTGGGAAAAACAAGGCGATGACTTTGTTTTGAAAGACAATGCAATTCGGGACAATTTCCGAATCAAGGAGAATAAAGACGGCGTGATAGATTGCCATTCTTTCGGATTGGCATTTGTTACGAATCCGAAATATTTGTTTTTCAAAGATAAGGTCATATTGATAAAAAGACAAGAAGGAACACCTATTAATCCGATAGGTTTGAGTAAAGAAGATTATTTCAAACAAGCGAATGATTATTTATTAGACCATGATTATATTGTTGAAATCAGCGTTTTTTCGCATTCTTTTTAAGTTGTATTATCCCAAGCATATAGCGGTAATTGTCGGTTTTATCCTGTCTTTCATGACATTGCCAACATTTGCCCAATCGTTTTATACAATTAGAGGCGAAAAGGTCAGATTAAATGAAAAGAATCCGACTATTGCCGTTGTTTATCATACAAATTCGTGTTCGGCTTGTATGAAAAGTTTGAGTGTTTTTCTTGTCAATCAATGCAATGAAAATAAAATCAATTTAGTGGTTTTGATACCCGAAAGCAATGTATCTATAATGAGGGCTCAAACAATGGCATTGGGCAACTATTTTGACAAAGACAGTATGCCATTGGTCGTGTATGACTTAAATCCTGACAAAGAAAAACAATATGTCCCCCAATACAAAATTGAACATTTTCCGTGTGTTATATTATTTCCGCCAAGGGAAAAGGCAATTTATATTTCTTATGCTCAATTGTTTGGTAGCACTAAAAAGGCAATACTTAAAAAAAATTGGGAGTATCTTAAAGAGTTTATAAAAAATACGGAAAAAACTAATGTTCAGCAATAAAATATTATATTTTTGTAGCACAAAATAAAATAGTTCAATAAAAATTCAATTTAGTATTACCGCAAAAACATTTTGGAATATGGAAAATACAAAAAAATATACTTTAAGTAAAATCATTTTATCCTTGGTTGCAATAGGTATTGCGGCATTTGATGTAATCATTTATGTGAAAAATGGTTTGTTTGAATGCCCAACAGGTTTTAGAAGTTTCATGTTTACCTATGGAAATTATATATGTTTATATATATTTCTTTTAATCACTTCTTTTCGTATCCAAAGGAAAATTTTGCTTCGTATTATCTCTACGTGCTTGTTTGTTCCTTTTTATTGCGGTTTGTTTTTGTCGGCAGAAGCGACAATATATGGCGGATATAATTGGATTTACTTGGCAATAAATATATTAGCGATGGGGATAATTGTTTGGCTTTCTATTGTGGTAGGAAAACATAAAGACAAACAAATCAACAGATAATTCTTGTCAAA
>JAFZUH010000029.1 GCA_017618435.1 Bacteroidales bacterium
AGGAAAATAATAGTACGATTGATTACCAATCAAAAAAAATCGTAAAACAGGAGACTGCAACATTAATGAATGGCTATGTTGATTTAGGATTACCAAGTGGTACTAAATGGAAATCTGAGAACGAAACCAATTCAAATAGTGGAGATGAATTTTTTACTTACGATGAGGCTGTTGCCAAATTTGGTAGCAATTTGCCCACCAAAAAGCAATTGGAGGAATTGAAAAACAGTTGTAAATGGGACTGGCAAGGTAATGGTTATAAGGTTACGGGACATAATGGCAATTATATCATTTTGCCAGCTTCGGACTATAGTTATTGTGTGAACTATGTCGACACCAGTGGCAAATTGTGGTCTTCTTCACCTATTATTTCAGACTACACATGGAGCCTCTACTCCGATTCAGGCTACGCGTGGGGGCTCTACTTCGGTTTAGGCGGCGTGTACATGGGCATTTACCATTGCTGCGGCGGGCTATCCGTGCGGCTTGTCCAAGAGTAATTCTTGGCTGATTGCCTGCGTATGCGAGCAATCAGCATATTGTAAAACAAAATAATATCAGTAAGGATGTATCTCTTACGGACAAAATTCAAATCACAATCAGTGTTTGGAACAAGCAACAGACATTCAAATCGTAAATGTCATGGGGCAATCAATCAAAGGCTTCTGCAATATAAGCGAAAATATAACAATCAACATTCAAGACTTGTCCAAGGGAATGTATTTTGTTCGTATCGGCAACAATGTACGAAATATTGATAGTGAAATAAGCGACATTTATTTGTTGCAAAAATCTGAATTTAAAAATCATTTTGTAGAGACGTGCCATGACACGTCTCTTTTAGTTTGGATTTATAAATTGCGGAAAAACCTCTGCCATTTACGAGGGTGGTTCTTAACTGTCATAATTTTTGTTGTTGTAAGGGTAGATTATTATAAAAATAGACTATGCACAAACAGCAGAAAATGATTTTATAAGATTCACAAAATCAATAAAAACACTTTTTTTTGAAAAAAAGTGAAAAAAATAGTGGGTTGTATTGATAATTTTAGTTACTTTGTGAAAAATTTCTTTTATAGAATAATAAATTGTAAATATTTAATATCCATAATTTTAGATATGCAAAAAGAAGTAATTGGAAAGATTTCACAGATTATAAGTGCTGTTGTTGATGTTACTTTTGACAGTCAAGACAATTTGCCTAATATTTATGATGCCTTGGAAGTTCATCGTGAAAATGGTGATGTCGTGGTTTTTGAATGCCAACAGGATATAGGTGAAAACACGATAAGATGTATTGCCATGGATTCAACCGATGGATTAAGACGTGGTATGGATGTGAAATGGACAGGTCAAACGATTACCATGCCTGCCGCAAATATTAATGGCAGATTATTGAATGTTATTGGAGATACAATTGATGGTTTGGATAAGGTTGAAACCCCGAATAGAAAAAGTATTCACCGTATGCCTCCAACCTTTGAAGAATTGTCCACAAGTACCGAAATTCTTTTTACCGGTATTAAGGTGATAGATTTGATAGAACCGTACGCCAAAGGCGGAAAAATCGGTTTGTTCGGCGGTGCCGGTGTAGGCAAAACCGTACTTATCATGGAAATGATAAACAATATTGCCAAAAAATATTCGGGTATGTCAGTATTTGCCGGTGTCGGAGAACGTACACGTGAAGGCAACGATTTGTTGCGTGAGATGATAGAATCCGGTGTTATTAAATATGGGGACAAATTCAAAGAAAGTATGGCTGCAGGCGGTTGGGATTTGAGTTTGGTCAATAAAGATGAATTGTCAGAAAGTCAGGCAACCTTGGTGTTCGGTCAGATGAACGAACCCCCCGGAGCACGTGCCAGAGTTGCTTTGTCCGGTTTGACCGTTGCCGAACACTATAGAGATGGCGATGAACAAACAGGCGGTAAAGATATATTGTTTTTCGTAGATAATATTTTCCGTTTCACGCAAGCCGGTTCTGAAGTGTCCGCCTTGTTGGGACGTATGCCGTCAGCCGTAGGGTATCAACCAACCTTGGCAACCGAAATGGGACTTATGCAAGAACGTATTACTTCAACTAAAAGAGGTTCAATTACATCCGTACAAGCCATTTATGTTCCTGCCGATGACTTGACAGACCCCGCTCCGGCAACAACATTCTCTCACTTGGATGCGACAACGGTATTGAGTAGAAAAATTGCTTCGTTAGGTATTTATCCTGCTGTTGACCCGTTGGATTCCACATCTCGAATACTTTCTCCCGATATTGTTGGTGAAGAACATTACAAAACCGCACAAAGGGTTAAAGAAACACTTCAGAGATACAATGAGTTGCAAGATATTATCGCTATTTTGGGTATGGACGAATTGTCCGAAGAAGACAAGTTGGTGGTTCACCGTGCCCGTAGGGTACAACGTTTCTTGTCGCAACCTTTCCATGTGGCAGAACAATTTACCGGATTGAAAGGTGTATTTGTTCCAATAGAAGAAACAATCAAGGGTTTCAATATGATACTTGACGGTGAAGTGGATCAATATCCAGAAGCGGCCTTCAACTTGGTGGGAACTATTGATGAAGCAATAGAAAAAGGTAAGAAAATGTTGGCAGAAGCCGCTAATTAATATTTTCGCTTTAAATATAGATTAGAGAAAATATGAAAGTTGAGATACTAACACCAAATGCATCGGTATTTGAAGGAGAAGCCAATTTGGTTCAACTTCCGGGTGCTGACGGTTTATTTGAAATATTGAACAATCACGCACCATTAATCACCTTTTTGGGAAAAGGAAAGATTAAGATTGAAAATCAAGGCAATACTACATTTTTCAATCTTGATGGCGGAGTTGTTGAAGTTTTGAACAATAAAGTACTTGTGTTGGCAGAAAAATGTTCGTCAATATAAGAAAAATGATTTGTTTTTTATGTCCTGTCTTTTTCTTGCAATAGGGAAAGATAGGCATTTTTTGTAATATGGCATATATAATATCAATAGAAACGGCAACTGAAATTTGTTCTGTTGCTTTGTCTGAAAATGATAAGTGTGTTTGCATTAAAGAAATTAATGAAGTCAATAATCATTCCAAAGCATTGTTGCCTTTTGTAGATGAACTGCTTGTTCAGTCTGGTATTTCGCTTGCAAATATAGATGCGGTTGCCATTAGCGAAGGTCCGGGGTCATATACAGGTTTGCGTATAGGTGTTTCAACTGCCAAAGGATTGTGTTTTGCTTTGAACAAACCATTGATTTCTGTATCAACATTACAATCTGTTGCCTATGGTGCAATGTTGCTGGAAGAAAACGAAGATTGCTTGTTTTGTCCAATGATAGATGCTCGGCGAATGGAAGTTTATTGTGCTGTTTATGATAAAAAGTTTGCTGAAATACTGCCTGTTACAAATTTGATAATTGATGAGCACAGTTTCGGTGACTATTTGTTACAAAAGCCAATTGTTTTTTGTGGAAATGCGGTGGAAAAGGTACAATCTGTCATTGCATATCAACGCAATGCACATTTTTCAAATGTTGTATGTTCGGCAGCATATATGGCAAAATTGGCATACGATAAATATGTACAACAGCAATTTGTTGATGTTGCTTATTTTGAACCGTTTTATCTCAAAGCATTTCAATCGGCTGTTTCAAAAGTAAAGGGTTTGGTGTAAAATGAAAACAAACGAAAATGTAATCGAAAAATCCATCGTGGATATGGTGGCGGCAAGTACACAATATTGTACTTTTATAGAACAGATAGATTCTTTTGACGAATCTCAAATAGTGGAATATTTATTGAAAATATGTCCGTTGTTATATTTGAAAGGCAATATGTTGCCTATAGTTGAATGTGAAGACAATGCTGCATACGAACAATATGTTACAGAAGAACAATATGAAGTTGTATTGTTGGCAATTAGAAAAAAAATAGAAAAAATAGATTATTTTCAATACTATGAACAATCGTCATCAGAGGTTGTTACCTTGTCAATGAGTGAATTTTTAGCAGATATATATCAAGATTTAAAAGATATGGTATTGTTGTATGGAAAAGGTTTGCATGAATCTCAAAAAGCAGCCATATCGCTTGGTGTGGAACATTTTGAACAAAATTGGGGACGTAAACTTGCTGTTTTATTGCCCTATCTCCATCAGTTGACTTTTCCTCAGATGGAAGAAAATGATGAAATGTATTGGTAATTAATAATAGGACTATATGGAAAACATACAAAAAAAATCAGCGGGAGCAAACTTGTTTGTCTTAATTTTCAAACATTGGAAATTATTGATTATAGTGGCAATAGCAACTATAGTTGTATCTTTTGCTTGTGCATGTTTAATTCCTCCTCAATTTAAATCAACAGTCATATTGTTGCCGACTTCCACCAATGCCGTATCGCAAGTGGTATTGGCAGAAGGTAATTATAATGAGGAGTTGGATGTTACTCAATTTGGCGATGATATGAGTGTGGATAGAATGGTGCAAATACTTAATTCCAGAGACATAAAAGACCATTTGATTCAAAAATTTGATTTGATTGCATATTATGATTTAGATACCACAACCAAGTATTGGAAAACAAAGTTATATAAAAATATGCAAGGGGATATAAAATGTGCAAGAAACAGTTATTTGGGTGTAGAAGTATCGGTTGCCAACAAAAATCCTCAAATGGCTGCGGATATGGCCAATGAAATTGCAAATTATTACGATACGCTAAAACATCAGATTATCACACAGAGAACCCATAGGGCTTTTGAAATAGTGCAAGCCGAAATGGATTCTCTGGAAATATTGATAGAAAAAACAAGTGACTCATTGTCTATTGTAATGGCTCATGGGGTTTATGATTACGAAACTCAATCAGAAAGATTATATCAACAATATGCCAAAGAGGTGGCTGCGGGCAATCAAACGGCTATCAATCGTTTGGATAAGGAATTGAAAACGCTTCAGGAATGGGGGCCTTTGTCTTTTTCGCTTAAAGAACAAATTGTAAATCTTAGAGAATATCAACAAGTGCTGCAAAGCAAAAAACAAATGGCACGAGTTGATATGCAATATGCTTTGAGTCAGAAGTTTGTTGTAGAATATGCAGTTCCGTCTGACAAAAAGTTTTATCCTAAAAAAATCATGATAGTATTGGTATCCACAATATCTATGCTTGTTTTAACTTTATTCTTTATTGTTTTTCAGCAATCTATTATTGATACATTTCATTCTGTAAAAACAGAGGAATAAATACTAAAAAGACATTGATTTTGTCAAAACTTAAAAATTATATAAATAAT
>JAFZUH010000311.1 GCA_017618435.1 Bacteroidales bacterium
ACATCAATGTATATTTTGTTATTAATGATTTGCAGTTGAATGGTGTTGCATATATGCCACAAGCTGACAAGGTTACGCAAGCATACGAATCCCGTCCAGGTATTTGGCAACTTAATTCAGAATATCAGGAAGTAACAAAAACCGCTATAAACACTTATTTTGTATTGGTAATTGATGGAAGTAAATCTTTAGATGGAAAAAATAATAGTAAAGATGGCTTTAAAGAGGAAACGGATATGGCACTAGAAATAATGGAAATTCTTTCTTCTCGATATTGATTACGATTTCTATTCTATTTTAATTTTTTATGTGAATAGAGAACATTAATGTTCTGTGTTCAGTGTATAGAGCGATTTCCATTTGAAGTGGCTCTATATATTTTATCAAAAAATTAACCTTGTTTCGCAATGATTAATTAATGATATTGTCGAAATGTTATCGGTTGTTATGAGATTTTAATACGCTCAATATCCGATGAAATAGGTTTTATGCCATATAATAATAGCCGCAACTATTTGCGACTATACGAAATGTTTCATTTTTCGACACTTAATTGGCTGTGTCCATTTGTATAGCAACTCGGAATAAGTTTAAATAGGTTTAACTTCTCCGCTCATCACCTGCAAAATTCTCAAATCTCAATTAAAAAAAAGTGTTATCTTTGCACAAAAGATGATTTGCCTTGTATACAATGGCATATCATTATAAAAACATTATAAATCATTTTAAATGAGCAATGAAAATACTTCAAGTTATAGGTGAATATTTGTTTTTGATGAAAAGGGTGTTTGTACGCCCTAAAAAAATGTCCTATTTCAGGAAACAACTTGTTCAGGAAATCGATGATTTGGGATTGCAATCCTTGTTGATAGTTTCGGTTATTTCCGTTTTTATGGGAGCCGTATTGACCATTCAAACCTCCTTGCAAACCGAAAGTCCATGGATACCCACGTGGACGATAGGTTTTGTAGTCAGACAATCAGTTGTTTTGGAATTTTCGCCCACTATTATCAGTTTGTTTTTGGCGGGAAAAATAGGTTCAAGCATAGCCTCCGAAATTGGCACGATGAAAGTAACCGAACAGATAGATGCTATCGAAACGATGGGTATAAATTCGGCATCGCACTTGTTGTTGCCAAAAATTATTGCTTGTGGCATTGTTAATCCCTTGTTGGTCATTATCAGTATTTTTTTGTGTCTGATAGGCGGTTGGTTTGCATGTGAATTTATGTCCACAATTCCTTCTCAACAATATTTGGAGGGGCTGATGATTTTCTTTCGTCCCTACGATATTTATTATGCCCTGATAAAAACTTTTGTTTTTGCCATAATCATTGCTTCTGTTTCTGGTTTTTGCGGCTATAGAACAGAAGGCGGAGCCTTGGAAGTGGGGCGTTCAAGTACACAGGCTGTTGTCAATAGCAGTTTTACACTTTTGTTTTTTAATGTAGTTTTGACAAAAATATTTTTGGGCTAATTATGATAGAGGTAAAGAATTTGTATAAGCATTTTAATGACAGAACGGTTCTGTCTGATATTTGTACCTCGTTCGAACAGGGAAAAACCAATTTGATTATAGGACAAAGCGGATCGGGTAAAACCGTTTTGATGAAATGTTTGATAGGTCTTTATCGTCCCGATGAAGGAACTATTTTGTATGATGATAAAGATTTGTCAAAGATGAACAAGTCGGAACACCAATTGTTGTTGCAGGAAATGGGGGTGTTGTTTCAAGGCAGTGCCTTGTTTGACTCTATGACAGTGGCAGAAAATGTGATGTTCCCATTGACAATGCTGACCAATCAAAAAGAAAATGAAAAGAAAGAAAGAGCGGATTTCTGTTTGGAACGTGTCAATTTGTCCCATGCTCACGATTTGTATCCTTCGCAAATAAGCGGTGGAATGAAAAAAAGGGTGGCCATTGCACGTGCCATTGCACTTAATCCGAAATATTTGTTCTGCGATGAACCCAATTCGGGATTAGACCCCAAAACCTCTTTGGTGATAGACCAACTTATTTATGAAATTACACATGAATTTAACATTACTACGGTTATTAATACCCATGATATGAATTCTGTGATGGAAATAGGAGAAACCATTTCGTTTATCTATCAAGGTCAATTGTGGTGGAAAGGATCCAATGGCGAAATTCTTACTACCGACAATCAAGAAGTGAATGACTTTGTCTATGCTTCCAAATATGCCAAAGCGATGTTTGCCGCCCAACGGAAAAATATATGAAAATAGTTGATACCATTGTTCTATTGACAGCCATTTGGTTTGCTATTCGTGGCTTTAGCAAAGGTTTCTTCACCGAAATATTTTCTGTTTTAGCCTTATTGGCAGGCGGTTGGTCTGCCATTTTTGGACAAAATCTGATAGCTCCGCATTTACCCTTACCTACTGAAACTTCATCTATTGTAGTGCAGATTGTTATTTTTGTACTCGTGGTAGTGGCGGTTTTTGTGCTGGGTAAATTGTGCAAAACATTATTTAATTTTGTCTTGCCTGACGGAGTGGACAAAATATTGGGATTGTTGTTTGGCGGGTTTAAGATATTGGTATTGGCGGGAATTATTTTCCATTTTGTTGCCGAAATCGATGTGAATGAAAAATTGCTGACTGCTCAACGTAAAGAGTCTTCAATTACTTATGTCAAATGTAAAGCAATTGCTGATTTTTTGTTGCCTCAGTTAGATAAAATAGATACTTCGGCTTTAAAAAGTTGAACCCATAACTTGATAGAGCAGTTTTTTCAAGGCAAGTCTTGTTGATTGCAATTTTCCCCATATTGTTGGCTTAAACCATTTGAAGTGTCTTGATTTTGTCATTTTTACAAATGTTTTCAGATTTTGTAGCCACCACCATGCGAAAATGCCGCAAAAAGGCAACAATAGCATATAAATCAATGTTATCCCCCAATTGTGAAAGATAATGCTGACCGTAATTATATATAGAAGATAAAATACGGGTATCGTTGCTATGGCGTGGAGAGCAAGGTCAAACGATGGTCTCAGCAAGGGGTCTTTTATTTTTCGTGAGGCTATTTTGGGAATAAAATAAGGGATAACATGATGAATAAATCCCACGATAAAGATGCCAATTGTTGCCAACAATCCCATCAATGTGCCAATCATTTTCAGTGTAGAATAAGGCTTCGCCACACATTGGTCAGTCAATTGATATTGGTTTAACAAGGCAGTATAATGTTCGCTTGTTTGGCAGATATTGTCAAACAAATCGGGTTGCGTATGTTTCACATTTTCCAACTGATGAACAATTTTTTTGTCAATTTTCAGTTTTTGGGGTAAATTGTCAGTCTTGACATGTTGGGAAATGGCATAATCGTTGCCGACATTGTTTAACAAATGGTAAATGGCATTATAGTTTTCTTTATCTTGAATATTCAGCATAAGTTCATCAACTTTTTGATGTACTATTTCGTTTACCTGCTCTTGTGCCAAACGCGGATTGTTGCGGTAGAGTTCGTAATACGGTTTTAATGAAATAGGTTCACCATAATTGATAAGTATATCAGATTGAATATTGAAATAATCGGTATAATGGTTAGCACAAGGCAAGATAAATACTTCTTTTGAAAAATTTGTAGCAGCGGCTGCGTTGAAAGCCATACGGGTGTAAGAGAGAAAAAATGTTCCCAAATAATGTCTGTCTTGATGTTTGGCTTCGGGAAACAAACAAATGAAACAACCGTTCAGCAGGTAGTTTTCCGCAATGTCAAATGTTTGGAAATTGTTTTTCAAATTGGCGAACCCGTCTCTTTGTCTGTAAACGGGTAAAACACCCAAGATATTCAAAAGCCGTTGGAAAATTTTGTTGTTAAAAATATCGGCACGAGCCAAAAACCAGATTTTATGCCTTTTCATTGACATGATGATAGCCATCGCATCATTTAGAGAGTTTTGGTGATTGCTGACAATAACACATGGCGATTCTGCCGAAAGTTGTATATTTGAGGTTTTTCTGACATAAGTTTTGCGGTAGTACAAAACATCATGTATAAATTTTATCCACCAAAATGCCCAAATGGAATATTTGTTTTTTATTTTAGATGACATCTAATTTCAAAAGGTGTTTAAATAAAAAAAGCCTGAATGACAGGCTTTTTGTAGTCGGTAGGGGAATCGAACCCCTGTTGCAAGAATGAAAATCTTGTGTCCTAGCCCCTAGACGAACCGACCAAATTCTTTTCTGAATTTTGTTTTGCAAAGGTATAAAAAAAAATAATACCAAATTCATTTTTGAATAAAAAAAATTATTGGTCTGTATCTGATTGAAAACGAAAGCCTAAACGTTTTGCTGTTTTGATTGTTATATGTTGATTGTTCAATTCAATCATATCGTGAACGGTAATTTCTTTCACCATTTCGTATGGTGGAACCAACAAATCGAAATTGATGGTATATTGCAAAGCCGCTTGAAAAATGGTTTTGGCTATTTCTTCATCAAAAATAGTAGAACTGAAATTATTGTAGAATTGCCCGATTTCCCGTTTGCCGTCTATATAACAATGACCTTCGGAATTCACAAAAATTCTACCTATAAGATACCCGACATCGTTGAGCCGGTCGTAAATAACGGAATCGGTAAGAAAA